>JBJFGR010000053.1:1239-15218 GCA_051892875.1 Succinivibrionaceae bacterium | reverse complement strand
TAGACGCTGACGACGAGTTGTGAATGAGTCATCTTCACTTGGACGTGGACGACGTCTTACTGGAGGAACATCATCAAAATCATCCTGTTCTACTGGACGAGATCTACGACGAACAGGTGGTTCGAATTCATCACGAACACGTGGTGGATGTTCATTATAAGTATCATTAAAATCATCTGCTGCACGTCTACGAATACGTGGTTCAACATCATCCTGATAACGTCTACGTGTTGGTACAGTGTCAAAATCATCTGAATTATCACTGACACCATCATTTGGCTTTACGTAAGAATATCCAGCATCCTTTACAATACGCTTTGCGCGAATCAAATTCATACGATCTTCACGTTCATAGTCGTAATCACGTGCTGGCTTCTTGATTGTATAACCATTCTGACGAACAATTCTTTTTGCTCTTAGAATATCATTTATATTATCCATAATTTATTCACCTCATTTTAAGTTGTTTAAAATAGTTAGTATTTGCGAACAATATTTTGTTCATTATACATATTATTTATAGTACTCCAAATCTGCTTACAGCGAACTGCTAAATCTGAATCTGGATCATTAGAAATTCTTATTGAACATTCAGTCTGATTTATTAACTCACCAGTCTTTGGATCAACAATAGTTTCATCATTACTAATATCTGAACCATCAGTCATATAATCAATAATTGAAGTATTTTTTGGAAGATTATCTAACAAAATATAATCACATCCATCTTTGACGTATACATTACCTTCATCATCAATAAATGTATGACTTAAGATCCAAGATCTGCTATATTTATTACCCGAACTTTTTTGATTTAGTCCGATATAAACTGTCTTACTTGGCTTAGCTTTCAATGATGTAGTCTTCTTGGTCTTTTTTTCATAAAAAGCATTTACAATAGTATCACTATTTGTTAAATACTTCTTATACATTTTCTTTGATGTCCATTGACCAGTCTTTATACCATTTACTGCAGATACTGTTGAATTCCATGTATTCTTATTATCTCTTCCAGACGCTTGACCAGGGAATACATGAGCAGAATTTTCATATCCTTTAAATCCAACCTTTACTTCAGTAGGATTAACCATAATCTGATTTAATTGGTCTATATTATCTATAACATCTTGACAAATGGCCTTCATTGATTCAATGGTTGAAATAATAGAAGCCTTAAATTCTGGATCTAATTTGTAAGTATCTCCGACTTGAATTAAATGAACTGATGCTAACACATCATTAAAGAAGTTCTGTGCAGTAGAAATTTCTGCACAAGGATTTAAATCAATATTAATTTCATTATCAAATTCTGAGAAATTTGTACCAAATGCACAGTTAAAGAATCTAATCAATGCATTCAAGAAATCACATAAACCTTGATCCATGACTATGTGAAGATACGTATCTAATTGACCATTCAATATCTTCAAATTCTTTCCTAATAATTTATTATAATTAATAGCACTTAGTTTAAAAGTCTTTAATGATAGTTTAATAGCATCAATAGAGAATTCAATACCAAATGAACTATTACAGATAATATCTCTGAACTTAGTATAGTCACCAATTAAATCGCTTAAATGGTCTGCTATATTTTTCTGAGATTCACTTACACATTGATTTAATACATTCTTTTTAACTGATTTATAGAATGCAGAACCGCTATCTAATAGTTCTTGCAATAGAGCCAAACATTTCCACATATCATCACAAAGAATAGGAATTTTTCCTGGACCATCTATCAATAACGGTTTTATATTTTTACGAATATTTTCTATAGACTGATTAATCTTTTTAACTACATCAGAAATAGTTAAGCGGATGACATTCTTTATGCCATCTGCTACCTTAATCAATTTCTTTATATATTCCTTACATATCTTTTCAATCTTTTCAATAGCTTTCTTTAGCTTCTGAAAACTTGAATATATGTAATCACATAATACGTCAGTTAAACCCATTAAACACTCACTATACTTGCTTTAACACTATTCAATGAAATAGCTCCAGTTTTTGCAATTGGTAAAGATTGATCACCTTGCATTGCATTAGCTATTCCATCTGGAATACCTACAGCACCTTCATTAGGATTGTCTTTAGTCCAGAAATCATAGTGATATGAAAGATTGCATTTAATCATTTCTTCACCTTCATAAGACATTTGACCCATTTCAAAATTTGTTAGAATACAATTTATATATGTATATGTTGTGGTAGGTTGTAATTTTCTATCTCTCATTGTCAATTTAATAGTATCAAAAGTCATATCACGTTCAACGTGTGGAAATGCCATTCTATTCTGCTGTAAACATGCAAGGAAATTATAGATACCTTGATTTTCATCTTCTACACGAACATAGAATTCTAGTGTAGTATCACCAGAATACTTACGATTTATTGGATATGAACGTTCTGTACCTAAAAACATTTGAGTCACATATTGTGTTTCATATTTAGGTAATTCAATACTAATAGGCACCAAATTCTTAATTTGTTCATACATATCTTCTCCATGACGAGAAAGGAAAGCTATATCAAATAACCATCCTGGCTGTGGATCAGATAAAATCTCCATTCCAATTGCACCATTTTCCCAAATTGAATTCATACTATGCCATTACTCCAGCTAAATCATTTGTTATAGTTTGTGTTGGATTTGTCACTTTCATATAATCAAATGAGAATGTTGCGCTTAATTTCATAACTTCATCTGAAGTATAATTAAATTCTGTTTCTCCAATTTGCATTAGCTTACAATTATAAAATGTAATTATCTTAGATACAAAATTATCAGCACAATCTAAACCATATTCATAATTATCATTTGGCTTTAAAATCTTTATTACAATTTTATTATCACCATTTTGATAACGATATATAGGATTTGTTGTTTCAGATTTACCACCTTCAGGCCAATCCTGATTCATTACAGTTCTATTCCATAAAGCTTGCAATGCTTGTGTAACATCCAAATCCTCATTTTCATTGAAATCAATAGTCAATTGATCTGCATTATCAGAACGAGCAAGATGCATAAAAGTAACACCACCAAAATATGTTGGTACTACACTTGCCTTACGTTCAGCAATCTTTCCTGAAATTGCTGCCTTATGTAATAAAGTTTGCGCATATTCTGGTAAATCAGAATATTGATTCCAAACAACCTCAAATGCCCATAATGGCTGAGGAGGTTTTTCATAGAAATCATTTGACCAAATTGATTGTATTCCCATATTTTATTTATAATAGTATATCAATAGCATTATCTTGAGGATCTACTTTACTATGTTCTGATTCATGCATGATAACTAATTTTGCAGAATCTACATAATTCTTTGTCTTAAAAATCTTTATTGGTTTATTATAATGTTCTTTCATAAATGGTATCATCTTAGTTTCCATTCTCCAAATATAATTTGAATATTCTTTTGGACGACATGCATACATCTTACATTCACTTATCATCAAAATCTTAAATGAATTTGGATTTGCAATAATATAACGATAAAATGCATCAACTAAATCTGGATAGAATAATGTTGTCCAATCATCCATTACTAATATACCATTTGGAGACAAATACTTATCTGCCAATTTTAAATCTTCATATACATTATATCCACTATGACCAGCATCTATATGTAAAAATCTTGCTTTGTTTCTAAATTCTGTTGTTGCTCCACCTTCTGATGTATATCTTGTCGTATATAAGTATTCAGTCATACAATCTAACAAATTTACATAATTCAATGATATATTTGATGTTTTCTTAACTGCGTTCATCACTGATGTTTTCATCCCTTCTAATGATAAAGAACAATCTACACCTAATATATGTTCTCCAACTTTTTGATGCTGTGCTAATTTACATAAACTCTTTCCTTTATATACTCCAAATTCTACCAAATGTCCAAATAAATTTTCTTCATTCTGTAATGTTAAAATCCAATCCCAAATATATTGGTCTAATGGCTGAAAGAAACCTTCTACTGTATCAATTTTTTCATTTATATCTTTAAAGTCCATAATCTACCTTTTAATTTTATTCCTAAAATATAATAAAGTCTAAGACTTTTGATCTTAGACTTTAATAAATTATTTCTAATTTTCTTAGCCTTCTTCGACAACCATTGATTTGTCCTTTTCAATAAAGATCTTAACATCAATGAATTCGATTGCTTCTGCAGGTAGAACCTTAATAGAAACATTCATAATATGTGGATCATCCTTATCTTCTGTTACTGAAGTTGCATAAGCTAGAATACCTTCACCAGCCTTTACTCTGTTCAAGAAGGAATCAATTACGTTCTTTGCTGAAGCACGAGTATTTGGTGTATTCTGCTGGAATAGATATGGTTCCAATGCATACTTCAAGTTCTTTTCAATGTAGTTCAAGCATCTACGAACGTTAATTCTATTCAATGAAGAATTCTTCTTCAATGCAGTCTTCTGACCATATAGACATTCACCATAAGCTGGACCACAATTCTTTGATGTATTGATATTGTTAATATACAATTCACCAACTTCATTATCAGTTAGCTTCTTTAACTGACCATGTGTATATGTAATTTGACCTCTCTGAACACCTGCTGGAGCCATCCATGTTGCAACATAGTTATCACAGTATGCCATTACACATGCACCTGCAACTGACTTAGGTAGATAAATCCATGCACCAATATCACTGTTGTAGTATTTATCATAACCTGCATACATTGCTACATAAGT
The DNA here is from genome assembly GCA_051892875.1 of Succinivibrionaceae bacterium. GTDB lineage: Bacteria > Pseudomonadota > Gammaproteobacteria > Enterobacterales > Succinivibrionaceae > JBJFGR01. The sequence continues at coordinate 10,487 of JBJFGR010000053.1, read as the reverse complement.
ACCGTTATTGAATGAGAACTGTTTACCATCTGCTACCATCTGTTTTACAGTCTTATCATCCTTAGCAGTGACCTGAATTACACCAATATCCATTGTTCTGTCAGCTGCAATCTGACCGATTGTTCTCTGGTGAGCAATATACTTCTGAGCTCTTGCACCAAAAGATTCAATTGCTTCACAGTTGAATAGAATATCAATATCTGCTAGGTTAACATCACGATATAGTGACAATGCTGCAGACTTTTCCTTGATTTCATTCTTCTGAGAATTCTTACCACCAGTTAACTGATAGATAGCGTAAGTCTGCTTTGGCTGCTGATATTTTGAACCAGCTTTTGCAATAGATGCTGATGCTCTTGAAATGTAGATATAATCGGAATGTCCGTTAACTACTGTTGGAGCATACAATGAATTACCTTCTGAGTCCTTAGCGTATGGATCTAGAGAAACAAACCATGATTCAATTGGATCCTTTGTCAAAGCTTCCATACCATTACCCCAAGCTAGCTTAGCAGTCTGTGATGGAGTCTTTGTGTATACGTTAATACGGAATACCTTCTTCCAAGTTAAATCACGAGAGTTTTCATCCCATCCTTCTGGATCTGCATCTACCAAATCTTCATCATCATACTTATACTTCCACATGAAAGCATTTCTGTGATTTAGCGCTTCAATTTCAGAACATTCAGCAGTGATGATTGATACACCAATATCATTACCATACTTACCTGGGCCAAGAGATGCAATAACAAACTGACCATCGAAGTTTGACTGATAATGTTCAATATCACCATTACCTGGTTCATCTTCAGTTGAAGTTTCCAATGTATAACCATCTGCATAAGTCTTATCAACAGAGTTGAATAAGTAAGATGATGGTTGTGCAACAATTGGATTAACTTTGATTACTTCTTCATTTTTCAATTCATCATTGTAAACATGAGCTTCATAATCTTCCTGAATTGGTAGCTGAGCTAATTCTGGGAATTCAGCCTTGAATACGGAAACGATTGTCTGCTTTTGTGATTCCTTTTCAGAATATAGCCAGAACAAATCTTTTTCGATATGCTGTTTTTCATTTGTATCTGATGTAATATCTTCGACAACTATCTTTTCAATTACATCATTTTCCTTAATATCGAAGTACTTCATGTAATAGTAGCTGTTCAATTCAGATACATCGCCTAAACCATATTCGTTAGCCATATCCATGACAATCTTCTTTGGAGAACGAGTGTCAAAGATTGGATCAACTTCGTCCTTATTATCATTTAGATACATTGCAGAACATGCAGAACAGAATACTAGATGCTTATCTTCACCCTTTTCTCCATCTAATTCATATTTACCTGCTAATGCGAATGTATTGTCTTGACGACCATATTCCTTGAAGTAGATACCATAAGCTGGACCAATTTCTTCTTTTTTAATGAAATCATTATCAACATAATAAGTCTTTCTTACTGATGTATCATCCCAGTCTAATAATTCCCATTTCTGACAATTTAATAGACCATAACCATTTGTATTAAATACAATTTCAGAATCTTCTACTTCATCCAAAGCAGTATAATTATCTGGAATATAGAATGCTGAAGACTTGAACAAATCAGAATATCCGATTGTCTTTGACTTATCGTCTGCGTTCTGAATTCCTGATACTGCAGAGTATTCAGCTATATACTGAACTCTGTGGTTGATACCATCCATAGTATCTTTACTTGGAATTGTGAAAGTAATCTTTACACCTTCGTGTGCTGATAATTCTGGATTTGACTTGTCAGTCATCTTAGAATTACTTACAACAATATCAGCATACTGTAATGTTCCATTTTTCCATGCTTCGTCTCTGATCATCAAGTTAGTATCTAACTTTAATGTATTACCACTAACATCAACTAATGTAGGATAAACAACGTGTTTACCTTCTTTTGCAACGTTATTTGGACCAATCTTAAATACAATATTTTCAGTTCTTTCTGTCTTAATATCTGTGATATTTGCCCATAAAGCTTCTTGCTTTAGAGAATAACCAGAAGTTGCAGAAGTTGCAGCTTCATCAACAATCCATTCTGCTGTTTCTGTTTTAAGAATTTTATCATCATAATCTTCAATTAAGTTTGTTGTGACAGTTACATTGTCTAATTGCTGTACTAGCTTTAGATCTGATGTACCTTCATTGTCATAAAACTTAAATACAGCAGTATCTTTTGAAAGATTCTGACTTTTTGTAGATGCATTTGGGAATGCGTACTGAATCTGTGAATACTGTTCATCACCCATGGTAGCACGGACTGCATACAACTGATTTGAGTTTGCCAAATAGTTTTCTGCTGCAAAGTGACCATAATCGTCAAGTGCTTCTGGAGCACCAAAGATTTCCTTGAATTCTCCATAATTACGAGACACAGTTCTCATGTTAACTGGTCCCTTATTTGACTTTATAGCAATTGCACCGATACCAATACCTGGTTCTGATACAGTTCTAATAGAATTGTCAATTTCTGTAAAATTGATTTTAGGCACTGTATATCTTGCCATATAAACCTCATAAATAAAATATATGAAATAAACATTAAAATCACTCACTCACAATTATTATATTATATTATATTTTATTTATAACAGTTATGGAAAATGATTATGACAATTTGTAGAATATGTGGAAAAGATGTAGATATAAGGACTCATATTAAAGTTCATAAATTAACTTCAAAAGAATACTATGATAGATATATTAAGAAAGAAAATGAAGGAATATGTCCTATATGTGGAAAAGAAACAAAATTTTTAGGTATACTTAAAGGATATAGACAATATTGTTCGAACAAATGTCATCAAAATGATCCAGTAGCACAAGAAGAAAGAATAACTAAATCTAGATTAAAAAATTTTGGTATAGAAAAAAGAAAAGAAACTTGGAAACTAAAATCTAAAGAAGAATTAAAAGAAATAGATTCTAAAAAAAGAAAGACAATTTTTGAAAAATTTGGAAAAGAATACTATTCTCAGACAAATGAATGGAAAGAGAATATTCCATCTAAAATATCAAAATCACAAAAAATACTCATTGAAAACAATTTACATCATACACAAAAAATTGGATATGTTAATCCATTTAGTTTAGACTATGTAAAAGACAAAATTAAAGAAACAAAATTAAAAAAATATAACAATAAAACATATAATAATCATGACAAATTTAAACATACTTGTTTAGAAAAATATGGTGTTGAAAATCCAATGAAAAACCATGATATATTTAAAAAAACAAAAAAGAAATACACATTTAATGATATAGAATTTGATTCAGCACCTGAACTTGCATATTATATTTGGTTAACTGACAATAATATAGACTTTGAATATCAACCAAATATAAGTTTTGAATATGAATATGATGGTAAGACTCATAATTATTATCCTGATTTTAAAGTAAATGAAGAATATATAGAACTAAAAGGATTACATTTTTTTGAAAATGATAAAATGATAAATCCTTATGATAGAACACAAGATGGTTTATATGAAGCAAAACATCAATGTATGATTAAAAATAACATTAATGTTATAACTGATTATAATCAATATGAAGACTATGTAAATAAGAAATATACAAAAGATTTTTTAGATCTTTTTAGGAATGATCTAGAATTTCCATATTTGAACACCGAATTAAAAGATAAAAGTGACATTGGTTTAATTCATCATTTTCATAAAAGTATATATGAAGCAAATAAGTTTAGTAAACCAAGTCCAATAAAAGCATGGAATAATAAAAAATTAATTTATAAATGCGCATTAAATCGTTTAAAATATATTGGAAAATGTAAACCAAATGATATATTACAAGGTTTCAGTGTCACACAAATTGCACCTAAAATATCATTATTTAAACCAAAATTGGCTGAAAGACTAATTAAAGAATATTTAAATGATTATGATACTATTTTCGATCCATTTAGTGGATTTAGTGGAAGAATGATTGGTGCAATGAATTGTCATAAAAAATATATTGGTCAAGATATAAATGAACTTCATATAAAAGAAAGTAATGATATTATATCATATAAAAAATATAATAATTGTATAGTCAATGTACAAGACATTCTTACAGATAACAATAAAGAATATGACTGTTTATTCACCTGTCCTCCTTATGGCGGAAAAGAACATTGGAATAAAGATAATGATGAAATTGAAAAATCTTGTGATGAATGGATTAATATATGTTTAAATAAATATAATTGTAAAAAATATTTGTTTGTTGTAGATAAAACTGAAAAATATAAAAATAATATAATAGAAACTCTAGAAAATAAGTCTCATTTTGGAAAAAATAATGAATATGTTATATTAATTAAAAAAGAGTGATTTTCATCACTCTTTATCTTTTTATTAATTTTCACGTTTTACGCAAATTGTAAAACCAATAAAACCTATTAAATATAAGCATGCTAAAATCAAATATAACATATTACCTGTAAATATATTTGTAAGAATTACAGAAGTTATACCTGCAATTGCCCAGCCTGACAAAGTCATTGCATGTACAGTTGAAACACTAGTACTACCGAAATGTTTTGCTAGCAATGAAGGTAAAACTGAAAATGTTCCACCATAAGCATATTCTACCAATAATATACCTATCAGTGCAAGCCATGAAATCTGTGTGAAACATAAGAAACTTGCTATAATACCAAAACTACATACGTAATGATATGCCGCTTTTCTACCAATCTTATCTGACAAAGCACTCATTAAGAAACGTCCTAAGATATTAAAAACTGCAGTCAAACTCATTATAGTAGCTATTTCTTTAAATCCAAGATCTAATAACAAACTCTTTTCTTGTGATATAATTGCTAAACCACATGAAATATTGATACAGAACATTAACCAAATTGAAATATATTGCTTAGTCAAAAATACTGAATTTTTTAAAGTCATTATTGGAACTGCTGTATAAATTGTACTTATATATGCAGGATTTGGCTTAAATAATAGATTACACATCATCATGATGAATAAGAATGCACCACATAATATCAAGAACATATACGGTAATGCAACAGTACCTAACAAGAATTCAATTGCAGGAGCTGCGACGAACTTTCCCAATCCGAAACTACAAATACTTAATCCACTAAAAAAACCTTTATGATTTTGAGACAATGATAATAATTGTTTAATTGGCGACGTATAACCTATACCAGTGCCGGTTCCCATAAATGAACAACCAATATAATATAATGGTAAAATTCCGGTATAAGTTGCAAATGAGATGGTTAATAATCCTATTGCAAACAGAATTGTTGAAATTATCGCCATTCGTTTCGGGAACATTTCAACGAATCTTCCAAAAACAGCCGCACCCATACCAAGGAAGAAAATAATCAGGCTAAATCCAATATCAGCAGAGAACTTTGAAATATCAAAAACCTCCATGATATTTTTAGCATATTGTGAATAATTATATACACTTCCTAAAACTAATGGAATAAAAATTCCTGGTAAAACAATATTAAATAAATCTTTTTTCATAATGCAATATTTATATATTTAAAAATGTTTCAATATTTTCTTGAATGATATTTTTATTATGCATCCAATCATATTCCCAAATAATTAAAAGTTCAATTTTTTGTTCTTTAGCTAAATTATATTTTTCATTATCGCGTTTCCATATTTCCTCAGCAGTTTTACCTTTTCTGTTAATATATGTAGATTCATATATTAATGGATTACAATGCCAATAATCACCATTTATTTCTATTCCTTTTTGTATTTCTGGAAAATATAAATCTATTTCTTTACCATTTAATATAGTTCTATTATTTTCTTTAATAATTAAATTTGAAAATTTTTCTTTTATAAAATCTAAAACTGATTTTTCAAATTTAGAAAATATTGTACCGGTATTTATCCCAGTATAATACGGATTTCCATATCTTTTAAGTTTTGTATTAAACATTTTTTCTTTAATTTCATTAGAAGACATTGGATTTTCATAACCATATTTTTCTAAATTTGTTTGTTTAATCTTTTCTCTTATTTCTGGTAATTTTATTGGATTATCAACACCATATTTTTTAATACATGTTTCTTTAAATTTATCACTAGCATTTAAAGTACCTTGCCTAGCTTGACAATGAATACATAAAAAATCTGGAGTTAATGATCTAAATCCTTTTATAGATTCATTTTGACAAGAACGACAAATAAATCGTACTTTTTTACGCTGATATATTTTAGTTGGTCTTAATTTTTTATAATTTTCGTAATCTTCTATATTATGAATAAAAGGAATTTCATTTTCCATAATAATTCTCCGTATTTTAAATTAGGATTTGCGGTCCTATATTATTTATAAAAAGTTAGGGTAATGCCGCAAACATTACCCAAGCGCTACGGAAAACGCCTGTCCTTATTTCCTATTTATATATGCCAGGTAATAAAATATTTAAATATCTATTCATAATTATTTAAAATGCTTTAATAAACCTATCTGTTTTGAAATCAATGTAATAATATCTGTAATACAGTTTTCAACGTCTTTCATTTTACTAAATGTATCAGTATTTACAATCCTTTCTAACTCTTTATTATAATCTTCCAATACTTTAATTGCATTTTCAACTGAAAATTTTTCATCCGTTGGTATATTTTCTTTTACTAACTTATAATTAAACTTTACACCACTTGATAAAATCAATTCTACCAATTCATCTGCAAAATCTCTTAAACCTTCATATAACGTCTGAAATACTCCATGTTGAAAACCACGATCACAACTCCAATGATATACATGCACCTGATCTGCCATCAATAATGTATTAAATGCCAATGTATATAAAGTCTCTGCATCAACTTTATTTATCTGTGATTCTACTAAATAACCATGATTTTCAAGTGTCTTTATTGCTTCATTTAACTTCATAATTTACTCCTTTTTTATATTTATATAAAAGAAAAAGCACTATTTCTAGTGCTTTTTAAATTTCTTTATCAATACAAATAATATAATTAAGAATATACTTGCTATAAAATAATTACATAAATTTGATATTAACCAGTGTCCAGTACTTATACTTACAAATAAAACATATAACGCACTAAATATATTTCCTAAAAAATCCATCAAAAGCATCTTAAAACTTAAGCCTTCTGTAGATTTCTTTTTCCAACACTCCAATACTTGAGGTGCTGATTTACATGCAAATAATACCGCACCAATAAAACCACTTATAATAGCTAATATCTCAATACTCATACAAATTATTTATTACAGCTCAGTCAATACAGTATTATATTCTACAATCTTCTTCTTTCCTGAATCTGGATCTACTTCCTTACGCTTCAAGAACATAGCCAACTGAGTGTCCATATCCTTATCCAATTCCTTATAGAAAGTCAATGTGTATTCTGTATTAGGAACTCCAGTCTTATCAACCTTAATAACTGCTGCAATGTTTTCCAATTTTGCTTCAAACTGCATTCCTGCAAAATCAACTGTATACTTCATTCTATAATCTGTCAATGGAATGTTTACCTTATCCCAATTATCATTAGATGCTGATGCACTAAAGATATTTGACAAATCAATCTGTTTCTTAAACTGCTGTGGTAAACTTCTAATTGTAGAATCTTCATTTACCTTTAACTGAAACATGACATAAACATCTTCTTTTTTGATATTTGGTTGAAATTTAGTCATAACTGAATCGAATCTAATTGTATTCATCTTTTACCTCTTATTTTAATTGTTTTATACAAATATAATAATTTAAATGATTTTTTATGTATACTATATACTTCTTTTATTCTAATTTTTAATTGAAGATAATCAAATCTTCGATTTGATACAACTTCTATGAAGTTGTTATTTAATTTTTAATGAATCTGTAATATACATATTCTTCGGTGGTAGGAGCTAGGAGAGAATGAGCCTATCCAGGAAGAATAATTGGATAGGCTAAAAGATATACATTACTTCGCTGTATAGGTTTTGCTTATCGGTCATTCGAGACTTATATTCATGCTTATGGGTCGGTCATCCTGTACTCCAGCTACATCATGAAATGCTATGGCGGCTAATGAATTATTTGCTAGATAATTCTTCGATACTGTATCGTTATTAGTGACAAGTTTACACTATCTACCTAATCGTTTTATGTGCACTTACAGTTTTCATGCAAACGGCTCACCCTCTACCGATAGTTCCATTGGGTTGGTCTTCGCTCCGAGGAATGAGACTTTAAAATGTCAGTGTCAAATATAAATTATTAAAAAAATTTGTAAAATAGACCTCATATAAATCTTCCAAATATTTTGAAATTTTAGAAATATAGACAGATGGGTTCAATTCCGACATGGAAAAGATATATTATATTTGTGTTATCATAGGAGATTTTATGAAGTTAGATGATTTTATTTTAGATGAAAAGAAATTTGAAATTATTGAAAAACAAGCAGAAACTGACTTGAATGGTATGCCTGATAATATAAAGGATGCTATGGACTATAATGCATTTCAACTTCCAAACATTCAGTTTGAATGGTCTCGTAGATTTAAGAGACAGAAATATGTAGTAGAAAGTTTGAAAGATGAATTAAAGAAATTATGGGGTGAAAAAGTAGAATTCTATAAATTTAAGTCACAATATCATTGGGACACAACCAAAGAAATTGAGTCTCAAATTGAATGTGATCTTGAATGGTGTAAAAAGAAGAAGTTATATCAAATACAGTGTTATTATCTTGAAAGTATTGAACAATGGTATGAGCTAATCAAGAAATTAGACTATAAAATTCATGATTATCTTGATTATAAGAAAATGGAGTTAACAAATTTTTAATGTCGGTATTTAGTATGTATAATATCCCAGCAAATAATAATTTAGGTACAACTGGCAATGCAGCTGCAGGTTATTGTGATACAGAAATGAATTGCACAGCTGATTCTATTGCTCCATATAAAGAAAGTATGTTTTGGAATATCATCTATTCATATAGAAAATATAATAATGAATCTTCAATTATCAGAAATGATATTTGTAAAGAAATGAAAATAATGCAGATGGATGTTTTAGATTATTTGATGACTACTTATGATTTAGCACCAAATCAGTTGATGCTACTTTATTTGAGATGCACAGATGATTTTTACAAGAAATTGGTTAAAATGGTAGCAATTAAGAGAATAGGTTTACATGAGTAATTTTTTAGACGAAGTAGTTCAAGAAGAA
>JBJFGR010000053.1:0-1139 GCA_051892875.1 Succinivibrionaceae bacterium | reverse complement strand
ATTAAGAGAATAGGTTTACATGAGTAATTTTTTAGACGAAGTAGTTCAAGAAGAAAGTATAATTGATGCTATCAAGAAAGCAAGTATTGCTATAGCAAAACAGCCAATTAGAGTAGGCAGAAGAAAATTAAGATCATCATTTTCTTTAGAAGCACAACAAGATATTAGTGCAATGCATGGTGGAGAAAAAGATGATTTCCATGGATGGTTGCATGATATTAAGAAGATGTCACAAGATGACTATTATAAGCTAGATGAAAAAACTCAGCATAGACTTTATAAGGAATATCAGCTTGATTCAATTTATAAGGAAGAAGACAGAGAAAAGAAATGGAAGCCACGTGGTCTATTTGATGATATGTTAGATGGATTGCAATATGAAATGCAAAATAAAATGGACAAAGAAATTCTGAATGAATTAATGAAAAAGATTCCATCAAATAAAAAATAATTTGTATATTTCATGTAAAGGAACGATAATATGTTTGTACAGTTTAATAAATTAAGATTTAAGAATATATTGAGTTATGGTAATAATTTTACTGAAATTGATTTTTCAAATGGAATAAATTTGATTCGTGCTCCTAACGGAAGTGGTAAATCAACTATTCTTGATGCCTTGAATTTCGTTTTATTTGGAAAGCCTTTCAGAAATATCAAGTTAAATAGACTAATTAATCGTATTAATGAAAAGAATCTTGTCACTGAAATTGAATTCAATATTGGATTTGATAAGTGGAAGATTGTTCGTGGTTTGAAGCCTACTATATTTGAAATTTATAAGAATGATCAAGTTTTAGATAAATTATCTTCTAAGAAACTTAATCAGGCAGAAATTGATAAATTACTTGGTATTAATCAGAAGTTGTTTAAGAATATTGTTGGTGTAGCAGTAACTAATAATAAGCCTTTTTTGAGTATGCCTATTTGGGAAAAGCGTGAATTGATTGAAAACATATTCAATATTGACGTATTGGCAGAAATGAGTAAGGAAGTCAAGAGACGTAAGACTCTTGAACAATCTGAAGAAAAGTTGAAGATTACTGAATCATCTGCTTTAGAAAAGCAGATAAATGATAATAAGAAATATATTACTGATATGACTCAGTATATAGCTAATTTCAATACGAATAATGAAA
>JBJFGR010000052.1:0-15387 GCA_051892875.1 Succinivibrionaceae bacterium | reverse complement strand
TTATAATAAACTTTTCAAAAGATTCTCTGCCTACACTTATTTCTTTCATTACTATGTTATCCTTATATTTAAAACAATAACAAATTTATAATAAATGTTTATGTCTTTAATTTCAATAGTTTAATAGATTACTTGTTGTATTAAAAATCTATTGATTTTCTTATTATAAACTAAATTTTTCCACTTTAATTTGATAAAAAACTGCATAACGACCTAAATTATATGCGATCTTAGTACTTTTAAAAAAATTGCATTGACTTTTTAAGACGGTTATATTTGATGTAAAACCTTAAAAAATAAAATTTTATTTCGTGGCGTACATTTCTTTATAATTTAGATGATTATGTAATACATAGAGATTGCAGTAAAAATTCTTAATTTGTCTGATGATGCATATAATCTACCTGTTGATTTAGTAGTGATATCTTCTCGTAAAATAAAACTTCCCCAATAGTCTGATCTATACATAAAACCAAATAAAAAGTCTTGTATTGCAAGGCTTTTTATCATTATATCAAATAATTTTGTTTTATTTTTTTTAAATATAAAAAAAATTTTTATTAAATCTTAAACTTTTTACTGAAGTAATTATGATTATATGTCCAATTTTTTATCAAAAATTTCATTTTTTTGTATAAAAGTATAGCACAATAACCTCGTTATGATATAAAGAACTATATATTTTTAAAGATGATTTTTATGACTATTTTTGCTATAGAAAGACCTAAAAATACTTTTGTTATTCGTACAAATACAAAGGAACCTGCTCGATATGCTGTAAAATCTAGATTAGGATGTACTTACGACCATGGCAGAAGATTACCTAAAAATGGGCAAGTGATTGGTCATATTGATGTTGAAGCAAGGTTTTTTGTCCGCTAATTAGGATCTATAAAAAACTATAAAATTATACAAATTGTTAATAATTATAATCTTTTAACCTAATTCGTCAAGATAGCCTTAAAGTTACTCATCTATTTTTTTTGCAAAAAATCTATTAGTAGCAAACTCATCACTCATTTTTTGTTCCTGTTTATTTAAAAAAGCTTCTTTTTGTTTAGATCTTTTTTCTATCAAAGATTCAAGACCTTTTCGTTTTGCCTCTATAGCTTTATAATCATTGTATTTACTATTTACCTCTTCCTTTATTTTTTGTAGACCAATTATTTGCTCTTTGCTGATAGTATCTAGTCTGCCAATAAAAGCTGTATAATGAGCATAAGTAGAATTAGATATTGTGGAATTCATACCCTTTTGAGATAACTCAGATGAATATATAGAACGATACTGATTAAGGGCATCTAATTGCTTTTCAAAATTTAATTGTGTTTGTTTTGCAGCTAAATATATATTACGAGCAGTTTCTTCTTTTTTAAGTAATTGCTCATATAATAAAGATAAAGCATCCCTCATTTTTTATTCCTCTAAAATATTACCTAGGAACACTTTGTAAAATAGCTGTTGCTAGTTGTTTAAGTTCATCTAGACAGCGATTATATGGTATTGATTCTTTCATTCGTTGTTGTAAGAATTTGTCGATAAAAGGCTTAACTTTTATAGATTGATCTATTCTTGCATCAGCTCCACTCTGATAAGCACCGATTGCTATTAAATCTCTATTTTGTTCATATAATGAATAATATTGCTTTATTGTTCTAGCCATTGCCATATGTTCTTCAGTGGTTACCATAGGCATTACACGGGAAATAGACTTTTCTATATCTATTGCTGGATAATGACCACTATCTGCTAAAGCTCTGCTTAAAACAATATGACCATCCAATATAGCTCGAGCGGAATCTGCTATAGGATCTTGTAAGTCATCACCTTCTGTCAATACTGTAAAAAATGCTGTTATAGAACCTTGTTTTTCTGAGCCATTTCCCGCTCTTTCAACTAGTGCAGGTAATCTAGCAAAAACAGAAGGTGGATAACCTTTAGTTGCTGGAGGTTCACCTATTGCTAATGCTATTTCCCTTTGTGCCTGAGCATAACGTGTTAATGAATCCATTAACAATAATACGTTTTTTCCCTGATCCCTAAAGTACTCAGCTATAGCTAAAGATGTTTCACATCCTTTTAAACGCATTAATGGCGAAGCATCGGCTGGTGCAGCAACCACAACAGAACGAGCTCTGCCTTCAGGACCTAATATATCCTCAATGAATTCTTTAACTTCTCTACCACGTTCACCTATTAATCCAACTACTGTAACATCTGCTGATGAACCTCTCGTCATCATTCCTAGTAATACGGATTTACCAACACCTGAACCTGCGAACAACCCCATTCTCTGACCTTTGCCTACTGTTATAATGGAGTTGATTGCTCTTACACCTACATCCATCGGTTCTGAAATTGGCTTACGAGCTAAAGGATTCATTCTTTTAGGTATAAAATTAGTAGAACGATCTTTTATAAGAGGCCCTAAACCATCTATGGGTTGTCCAATACCATCTATTACCCGACCAAGCAAATGGGAACCATACGGAAAATCACTTTGCCCACTTGAAGGAGTAACTATTGCGCCAGGTACTACTCCTTTTAATTCTTCTGAAGGCATTAAATATAATTTATCACCAGAAAAACCGACTACTTCTGCTTCTAAATATCCGTCCATTGTTTCAATTCTACAAATTGAACCTACAGCAGCTTTACAACCAACAGCCTCCAAAGTTAAACCTACTACACGTACAAGCCTTCCTGAAACACTTGGTTTTTTTGGTGCTTCTGGAATTTGACAATTTTGCAAAGTATCTAATATGCTCATAAAATAATCCTATTAACGAGCGCGACTTATACCGCCTTCTTTAAGAGGCTTTGGTTTTATTTCTTGTTGCTCAAGATCTTCATCATTAGGAGTTGTTGGTTGAACTTCTTCTATATTTTTAATTTCAGAATTTTGAGGTTTAATATTATCAAAAGAATGTTCCTCTTCATAGCCATTATTATGAGAAGCAAGCTTATTTTTATCACTATTTATCGCAAGAAACTCTTTTAAAAAGCTATCAATTCTATCCTCTAAACGAATATCAATACTACTCATACCTGAGCTAACAACTAAATCTCCATTTTTTAATTCAGGATTTGGTTGAATAGTAACATCCTTCAACATTAGTGAATTTTTTACTAAGTCTACTTCACTAGGATTTAACTGTATAGAGATATCTGGACTTATCGCAGGAAGTAACTTAAAAGCTTCTGCTATCGATTTTTCAAGATAATTAGTGGAATAATGAAGTTCTTCTTTTATAAAAGCTCTAGCTAATCTGCTTGCTAAATACACTAATTCCGAAGAAAGTTCTTCATCTAATTCCCCTATAGGATTTACTAGATGATTAGCGTATTTACAAAATCTTGCTGCTTGCTCTGATACTATTTCTGTACCATTCTTTAAACCTTCCGCTTGCCCTTTAGCAAATCCTTCTGTTTCTCCTTTGGTAAATCCTTCTTTATATCCCTCATCATGGCCAGTATTAAATCCGTCATTCTTACCTTCTAAAAAACCATCATCATAAGCTTCTTTTCTAATTTTTTCTAATTCTTCTAGGGTTATTTGATAGTTTTCTGGTTCTGTTTCCTGTTGTTCCTGCTTAGGTATTTTATACCAATCCTTGGGATATCCCAAAGCATTAGTAATATCAGAATCATCTTTTTGTGTATCAGGATCTTGAATATATTCAAAATCATATTTTATTACATCATTATCTGTCATAATAATAATCTTCTAGACTACACTAAATTATCACCACCACCTAAACCTAATACAATTTCACCAGTATCAGCTAACTTACGAGCTACTGCCAAAATTTCTTTTTGAGCAGCCTCAACATCACTTAAACGTGTTGGTGGCATAATTGATAAATCATTACGCAAAGCTTCTGCCTTTTTCTTTGGCATGTTCTTAAAAATCTTATCTTTAAGAGCATCATCTGCCCCCTTCATTGCCATTAACAATTGAGTTTCATCAGGAATATTTCTAATAATTGTCTGAATAGCTCTGTCATCCACATCAATAAGATTTTCAAATACAAACATTAAATCTTGAATCTTCTGACTCATTTCTTCGTCAACATCTCGAATTGCAGCCATTAATTGACTTTCTATATTAGTATCTAAGAAGTTCATAATGGAAGCTGCAGCCTTTTCCCCACCCATCTTTGCAGCTTGAGCACTAGCAGAACCTGTAAACTGACGTTCCATGATATCGTTCAATTCTTGTAGAGCTGCTGGTTGTACTTCTTCTAAATTTGCGATACGCATAATTAAGTCTAAACGAACAGGTTCTGGAAATTGACTTAAGATTTCAGCACTCTGTTCTGGATCTAAGTAAGATAAAACAATTGTTTGAATTTGAGGATGTTCATTTTGAATAATGCTAGCAACTTGACGTGCATCCATCCATTTTAATGAATCTAAACCTTTAGCTCCAGACCCCATAATGATCTGTTCAATAAGATTTCCTGCTTTATCTTCACCCAAAGCATTCTTCAAAGCTTCGCGAACTAATTGTTCAGAATCAACCCCGATATTAGAAAACTTTTGAATATCTTCTATAAATAAACGTTGAACAGCAGTTACTTTATCATTACTAAAATCATTCATCGATGCCATACTCATACCTAAACGCTGAATCTGTTTAGGTTCAAGATGTTTAAATATGTTAGCAGCTGATTCAGCCTCAAGACTTAGCATCAGTAATGTCGCTTTCTCCATTCCCGTCATATCTTTTAAGACATTACGTTGTTCTTGTGAAATCTCGGTTTTATCAAGTTTTTCAATTTTATCTGGTTTATCTGTCATTATTTTACACCTTCTTTTTCTAACCAAGATTTAATTACCTGAGCTGATAAATCCGGTTCTTCACGCACTAATGTTCGAACAACCATTAATAAATCTTCGTCTTTATGAAGTTGTGGTACTGTTATATGCCCATTGGATATATCAAACAATGGAGATTGTTCACCTCTGTTTTTAACCAATAGATTCAAATCATCATCACCATCAAGAGCAACTTCTCCATCAACATCTTCAAGCGCCACACCTTCATCAGGTTTGCGATTTATTAAATTCATAATCATTGGTTTTACTATGAATATTACAATTGTAATGATAATTATAGCACTTACACTTATTCGTAATATCTTTTCAAAATAATCTTGCTTATAAAATGGTTCGGGTTCAATTTCAGGAAACTCTTCTTGATAAAATTTTACCGTGTGAACAGCAATTGTATCACCTCTTGCTTCATCAATTCCTAAACCTTTACTCAATAACTCTTTAATAACATCTAATTCTTCTTGTGTTCTAGGGATCTGTGTTGTTTTTCCATCAGCATCAACTGAATCTTTATAATTTATTGCAACAGATACACTTAATCTTTCTAGATTACCACTCTTTTTTGAGGAATGACTAACTTTGGTATCGAGTTCGTAATTACGTAAAGCACTACGCCTTTCATTACCATTAACATTACTTCCACTTAAACTTCCTGACGCCATATTGTTCTGAATATTTTCAGGAATCTGCGAGTTTGCTGGTGGCTGATTGGTTACAGAACCAGGTACACCACCTTGAAATTTGCTATTAGAATATTCCTCACTTACATTTTCACTTCTAATTAAAGGATTATCACTATAAGTTTTTGAGGTTGTTTCTTCACTTATCGGATCTAAAGCAACTGCTACAAGAGGAGTATAATTACCATAACCTAATATAGGATTTAAAATTTCCTCTATTTTTCTCTTATAATCCGCTTCTTTTTGATTCTGAAGTTCTGTTACTCTTTTCATCTGTTGAGCACTTTCATCCATAGAACCTGAATTCAATAAACGCCCATTTTGATCTATTACCGTAACTCTAGATGTTTCCAAACCTTGAACAGATGATGCTACACTATCAACAATAGCATCTACTTCGGATGTTGATAAAACTCCAGATCCTGCTATTTTTAAAGTTACCGATGCACTTGGCTTTTGAATATCTCTTGCAAAAACATTTCTTTTAGGAATTGCCAATAAAACCTTTGCATCCACAATCTTACGATTATTTTTTAACATATTAGCAATTTGCTGTTCTCTAGCGTACTTCAAACGCTCTTCTTCTTTTCGAGCACTTACACCAAAGCTAGAATCCCCTAATAAAATTTCAGAACCATCTTTAGGATTTGTATTAACTATACCTCCAACAGTTAAAGCTTCTACAACTTTATCATAATCATCAGTTGTAACGGTAACAACATTAGATTTTCCATCTTTTATTTCATAGAATTGATACTGATATTGATGTTGTTTTAAATACGATATTACTGCATTTAATTCAGTGCTATCATTATAAGAACCAAGAGGACGCATATTAGGAGACTTCCCCCAATAAACAACAGCAATACCTACAAATAAAAAAATTGCAAGAATTAAAATAATAATAACAGAACGCATTAAATCGTTGTTATGTAAAAAAGACATTGGTGACGATTTTGTGACAGTAATGCTACCATCTCCTGTTCCACTATCTTCTGTTACTGTTAATTCATTCTGAGCCATAATAAAACCTGTATAAAAAAACTCATATAATTAAATTTGCATTTGCATAATTGTTTTATAAGCTTCAACCATTTTATTTCTTACTTGAATTGTTGCTTCTAAAGCAATACCTGCTTTCTGACCTGCAATCATCACTTCTGCTAAAGACATACTTCTATCACCTAAATCGAAATTTGTCTTAAGGTCATTCGCAGTTACTTGCATTTCATTTACGCCATTCAAAGCATTCTTCAATATCACGGCAAAATCTGCCCCTTTGGTATTATCAATTTCATTTGAGATCATGCTTTCAGGAGTATGTGCCTTATGCACCCCACCTGCTTGCATTCTCATTGAATTAAATTCTGCAAGCATATTGTTCATATCAACATCTAAAATGGTACTCATAATTACTCCGTTATTTTTTTGACACTGAAATATTATTTTTTTTATTTCTGTAAATACTAGAGCAATTTAAATGCCAAATACTGATAAAGTAGCAATAATATAACACGCATAGCATATAAGAACAGTGATATATAACACGTCGTTTAAAGCTTTATACTACTTATCATCAAATATCTTATTTAACTTTTCAGCTTCTTGTTCATAAGCATCACCTAATTGCTTAGTTACTTCATTTATTTTATTTTTTATGGGATTTGAATAATATGAACCAAGAGTTGATGCATCCATTCCACAAATTTTATTATCAAAATCTTTATTTGTAGGATTTTCTAAAGCAAGTTTAACATTTGCTATCATGAATTTTGGATAATTTATTTCTTTTAACTCACCTAATACAATATCCTTAGATTTATCAAAAGCAACTTCACTACTACAATCTATAGTATTTTTTCCACAAGCTGAAAGTATAAAAGCAACTGTCATACCCCCAAAAGTTAGAATATACTTATTCATATGTCTAAAAACCTCACCATTTTTATTATTTAATTGTTTTAATATTTAATTCTTATTACAATTCTCACGCAAAAGATTTGCAAAATCACCATTTAATAATAATTCTTTTCTAAGATTTCCCAATGATAAAATCTCTTTATGTAATGGTATTGGTCTTGTTGCTTTTGCAGTCATATAACCAAGTCTTGAAGAATATATAGTAGCAGCTATACCTTGCCCCAAGCCTACACTAATTTTTGTGGTTACACCAGCTCCAAAAACGTCTATTAAAGCATCAGTAGCTAAATCTGTCACTCCAATAAAAATAAGATTTTTAAAGACTCTTCGGTAAAGTTGTATCCTACCCCAATACCCACACTTAAAACCATATACCTCTGAAATTTCTCTTATCATTCTCATTGAGCGAGCTAAAGTAAATAACATATCTAGCCAAGATATCGGACTCAAAGCAACAACAATTCCATTTTCAGTTGAACGCTTAATAATAATTTCTTTAACTTTTTTATCTTGCTCTTTTAATACAGTCTTTTCATAATAATTAAAAACTTCTAAAGGGGAAAAATACTCTTCTACCCCTTTTTTAAATTTTTTATAACTACTGTTCTCTGTGCATTTTGCAAAAGATGCCATCTTTTTACAATGAGCTATAGCATCCTTTCCCGTACCATTTTCTGATATTCTATAAACTTCTTGCCTATTTTTATCATTTTCTTTCAATAATAAAACAACTCCAAATTCCCGATAAACAGTATATAAAACAGCTATAAATAGAAATAGCAAAATACTACTCCATAAATAACCTATAAAGGAATTAACAGTAAAAGCTTCAATTATTGAGTTATAGGTTTGCAATCCTCCGAAACCTAAAAAAAACAAGATAATCCAAAGAATAGGACTACTCCAAAATTTAGTAGTTTGATTATCAGGTTCACTTTTATAATAATCATTATCAATGATTGATGAATAACTAATGGTTGTAGTATTTTCAATATCATCAAATTTATTTACAACCGATGATTTTACATCCTCAGGACTTACCGTAAAACCTTTAATATTTCGACCAAGATTTGGAGCTTCATCATTTATTCTTGTGATATTATTATCTTTTAAAACAAAACCTGATTTTAACTTATTATTCATTATATTTTATCTCCTAATATATAATGTAATAATACATCCATATTCATACTAGGAATAGTATCACCATATGACATTAATGGAGGACGAACTTTTTTATAAATAAAGTTTTTCTGAAAAAACTCCATCGCAGAACTACTCCATTCTGTAGGAACACTTCCTGGGAAATAAGGTTCATCATCTAGATAAGATGTAGTTAATACCTGTACCTTATTTCCTTCATATATAGCTTCCTTAACATTTGTGGCCTTTATGGCTGATAATAACAAGTATTCACAATTTGAGCCTTCTCCTCGAACTCGACGTTCAGATTGTTTTACCATTGAACGCAATAAACTTAATAAATTTTTATGTTGGTCATTGGTTACAGTATCAGCTTTAGTAGCAACAAAAATTACTTTATCAATCATTGGAGCAAAAATTCTGCTAAATAGATTTCCATGACCATATGAAAAGTTACTCATTAATGTATCAAAAGAATCATTTATATCAAAAAATGTTTCCTTACCACCTCGTAGGGCTTTTAAACAGTCCACAACAACTATCTGGCGATCTATTTTTGAAAAACATTCATTATAAAACTTTTCAACAACTTGATTTTTATAAGCTTCATAGCGACTCTTTAAAATATTATATAAAGAATTTTTTTTCAATGAATCTATATCATTTGGTAAATCCCAAATCCAAGGTACAAATTCAAGAATTGGAGCACCAATCAAAGCACCAGGTAGAACAAATCTCCCTGGTACAATCATGGCAAATCCATATTCTTTGCACTTCTTTAACCAATCTTTATACAAATTAACAACATTAATTAATTTTCGCTCATCAACATCAGATGCTGGATTTAACACAATTCCTGCGTTAACCCAAGAAGTACAATCAATAACATTATTAATTACTGTTACTCTTTCCTTTATTTTTTTTGAAAACTCTTCATAACTCATATTTAAGAGCATTAAGTCCATTAACCATTCACCAGGATAATCCCATATATCGATATATAAAACTTTATTTTCATTTACTGAAAATAATGAATTATCTTTATATTTAATCTCTAATTTAATCTGACTTATACCATCTGTAGCGACTGGCCAAACAGGTGGGGAAGATGTTAGTGATTCATATGATTGCTGATATGGAAAACGAGCTACTGATAAATCACTACCTTCAACAATACCACCATAGTAAATTTTTGATCTTTCATATTCTGGAAAACGAGCCAAACGAGTTTCTAATCCATCTTCCCCAAAAGATGAAATCATGTTAACTAAAGATGTAATTAATGCAGTTTTACCATCTCTTGATAAACCTGTTATGCCTATACGAATTTCTTTATCTAAAATGACGTTAACAGTTTTTTCTACTGTTGCCATAATTTCCGATATAAAACTCATAAACAATCCTCATTTTAATCTTTAATTACTTTTTTTAACAAACTTGCTTTTTATATTATCTATTATATCTTTTCCATATGGAAATAAACGTGATACATTATTGCAGTATTCTTTATATTCTTCACCAAATACCGCTAGTAGCCAACGTTCTTCAGTATATTTGATTAAAATAGTTAGATAGAGCCAACATACATAATAATAAACAATTGATATAATAGAAGAACAAATTAACATCATCAAAGAAAAATAAATCCATAAAAAGGCTGCGTACATTGGATTTCTAACTAAACTATAAACTCCTGTTACTACTAATTTTTTATGTTTTATATTGCTAACAATTTTTGACTTAAAAACTGCAAACCACCACATTAAAAAACCGCACAATATGTAAAAAAAAGTAGCAAACAAAAGTTTAAAACTTGTGCCATAAAATACATAATTGAAAAGTTGATAAAAATATAACTTTAGTTCTGCAAAATCATTCAAATAAAAAAACTTACTGAAATTAAAATTTGAATAATAATGAACGAATATACAAAATATAATAGTAATACCTGCCACTGCAATTGGACCAATGCCTAATACCGATAAGGGCTTATTTATATGTTTTCTAAACTGTTGATGTTTCATTTTTACTAGAAACCTTTTCTGTAATTTTTTGCGTTCTTAAGTTGTAATCATTATCAATTGAATAATATTTACTATTTTTATAATGTTTATAGAGTAAAGAAGGTGTTCCCTGATAAACATCAGGCACACCTATAAAAATAGCAGACATATAAAATTTGGGTTTTTTAGTTCCACTTTCCTTATATACATAGGCACAAGGAACCTTTGATAAATTTGAATTATAAACCTTATTTTCATTTATTAGAACCATAATAGCTACAGGTTCCAATAAGATAGGTTTACTGTTTTTTCTTATCTGGTAACGTACTCTTAATAGATATATATACCTAAATAAAAAAACAAAAGTAATATATACACAAACAATAAAAACTAATAATAATTTACTGTCTAAACCATTAGGAAGAAACTCATAAACTTTATTGATATATAAAATTATCAATAAAAATATTGCTATATAATTTGATATCCTAAAATTTTTACCAGGTCCTTTTGCATATAAAGTATCAAGTATCGAATAAGAACAATGAATTCCACTTTGTTCCAAATATTCAGATGTATAACAGTTTTGTGGCAATTCTTTGTTCTGAAACTTAGCCATTATTAATGCACTCCATTCACATTACAACTATTATAGTGATTATAGCATAAGAAAAAAAATATAATGCCACTCTAAAGTGGCATTATCTTAATTATTTAGAACTGTTTTTTTTAGTCGTTTTTTTCTTTGTTACACTAGATGACTTTTTCGTTGACTTTTCTGATGTTACTTGCCACTTTCCATCAATATAGAATGAAGTAAAACCAGAGCTCTTTCCTTCTGGTGTTTCTGCTGAAACGTATTGTTGCTTTGTTTTTCTAGAAAAACGAACAACAGTCAAATTTCCTTTTTCATCAGTTTCAGGAGCTTCTGTTAAATATAAAAATTTTTTAGGTAATAGCTCTTTATGTGCAATTAATTCCGCTACCTTTGGTGGTCGAGTTTCCCGAACTTTTGGAAAAGCACTTGATGCTAAAAATACTCCTGAGGCACCGTCCCTAAAAACAAAATGAGACTTACCATCTTTACAAATCAAATCTGTAAATGGAACAGGATCTTCTTTAGGAGGCGCAATATCACCATTCTTTAAAATTTTACGAGTATTCTTACATTCATCATTTGTACATGCCATGTAATTACCGAAGCGACCAGATTTTAAAACCATATCATGACCACAACGTTCACACACAATCACAGGACCATCTGCACCTTTTATTTTAAATTCACCCTCTTCAATTTCATAACCTGAACAATTTGGATTATTAGAGCATATATGAACCTTAGTATGTTCATTTAAAATATATGAATCCATTATTGATGAGCAAATAAGACAGCGTTTTTTGCTTCTCAAAAACTCACTTTCAGAATCATCATTTAAAAACATTGGTAATTCATTAACTGGAACTAAATTCAATGTTTTACGACAAGAATCTGTCTTAGAACGAGTCTTGCCATTATAGTTTGAGCATGCCAAAAACACCCCAGTTGTTGCATTTTTTATAACCATAGGATGATGACAATCTGGACATAAAATTGTGGTTTCTACTGATTTATTGTTCTCCATTCCCCCTTCTTCAGCAGTCAATCTTGCACAATCCAATTCTTTTTTGAACTTTGAATAGAAATTATCTAAACATGAAATCCAATTTAACTTAGATTCTGCAATTTCATCAAGTTCTGTTTCCATTTCTTTAGTAAAATCATAATCCATTAAATCATTAAAACTATGATCTAAGCGATCAGTTACAATTTCTCCCATCTTTTCTGCAAAAAATCTGCGTTGCTCAACTTTGACATAACCACGTTCTTGAATTGTTGAAATAATTGTTGCATAAGTTGAAGGTCTTCCTATACCACGCTTTTCTAACTCGCTTACTAAAGATGCTTCAGTATAACGAGCTTCTGGTCGTGTATAATGTTGAGAAGGCAATAATTCTTGTAAAGTTAACTTATCACCCACTTTCAAATCTGGTATATCCTGATCTTTTTGAGCGTTAATCACTCTATACCATCCATCAAATTTTGTAATCTTTCCAGTTAACTTAAAATTATAATCATTAGCTCCGATTAAAATTTCTTTAGTTATAACGATGGCATTTTCCATCTGACAAGCTAATACTTGATTACGAATCATATCGTATAAACGAATAGCATCCTTATCCATTCCAACTAAATCAGCACCTGTACGATTAGCATCTGTCGTTCTTATAGCTTCATGAGCATTTTGAGCGTTATCTTTTGCTGCATATCGTTTTGGAGAAGCTGGTAAATATTCTTTACCATATTGTTTTTCAATAACTTCACGTAAATTTACTATTGCATCAGCACTCAAATTTGTTGAATCAGTACGCATATAGGTAATAAAACCTGATTCATACAAATTTTGAGCAAGCATCATAGTCTTTTTTACACTAAAACCTAATCTTGTAGAAGCTGCCTGTTGTAAAGATGAAGTAGTAAACGGTGCAGGAGTTTTTACAGAACGTTCCTTTTGTTCTGCTTTAACCACTTCAAATTCAGCTTTACTCAATAAATCTAAATGCTTATCAGTTTCAGATTTTGAAGATGATGAAAACTCTTTTCCTTTATAAGTTACTAAACAACAATTTAATACTTTCTTATTAAATAAAAGATCCGCATTAATATTCCAGTACTCAATAGGTACAAAGGATTTTATTTTTTTCTCTTTTTCAACAATAAGTTTAACAGCTACTGATTGAACACGACCAGCACTCAATCCTCTCCCAACTTTTTCCCAAAGTAAAGGTGATAGCATAAAACCTACGACTCTATCCAAAAATCTCCTTGTTTGCTGTGCATTAACCATGTCAATATTCACAACCCCAGGATTCTTAAAAGCTTCTGTTATTGCATTTTTAGTAATTTCATTAAAAACTACTCTTTTAAACTTTTCAGGAGGCAAACCTATAACTTCTTGCAAATGCCATGCTATAGCCTCCCCTTCTCTATCCAAATCGGTTGCCAGATAAACGTAATCAGCTTTCTGTGCAAGCTTAATAAGTTCTTCAACTACCTTGATTTTATCAGGTAAAATTTCATATTGAGGTTTCCAACCATTTTCAGGATCAATACCCATTCTTTTAAATAGCTTTTGATCCTTTTCCATTGCATTCTTTGCTCTCTTTTGAGAAACAGAGCTATCAACTTTAGTTTGACCTTTTGGTAAATCTCTAATATGCCCAACACTCGATTTTACAACGAATTTAGATCCTAATATTTCATTTATTGTATGTGCCTTTGCGGGAGATTCCACTATTACTAAAGACTTTCCCATATTTAAAATCCACCTTTGTTATTATATAAATTAGCACTTAATTTTATTCTTTAAATTATTTAATTTTTTAATAACTAATACTAAAAAATCTGATAACTGCTCTTTATCAAGGAGCATTGATTTTAATGATTTTTTCTTTTTTATCTTATATGAAACCAAAACAATAACATCATAATTTTCACTTTCTTTAAGTATGTATTCATCTGATGTCATTATTAAATCAACTAAACCTAAATCTAAAGCTGTCTTAGCTAACCAATGTTCGCCAGTTGCAACTTTTTTAATATTTACTTTTGGACGATGAGAATAAACATGTTCTTTAAACAATTTATGAACTTCTTCCAACTCTTCTTTGAATTTTTTTCGTGCATCATCAGTATTTTCACCAAATGTTGTCAACGTTCTCTTATATTCACCTGCTGTTACCTGTTCGTAATCAACATCATATTTTTTTAGAACTTTATTAAAATTAGGAAATTCTGCAACAACACCAATAGAACCAATATATGCAAAAGGTGCGGCAATAATTTTGTCAGCCACGCAAGCCATCATATAACCACCGCTTGCTGCTACTTCATCAACAGCTATTGTTAGCTTGATTTTTTTAGATTTTATTCTCTCTAGTTCCGCAGCACATAGACCGTATCCGTTAACTGTACCACCTGGAGATTCTAGACGTAATAAAACCTCATCTGATTCTTCTGCAGTCTGACAAATGAGTGTTACAACTCTTCTAAGATGTTCAACTTCTTTTGCATCAACAGATCCCTTAAAATCAACAACAAACATAACCTTTTTATGAGATTCTGTTATTTTGGACAGATTTGGGTTCTCTGAATTATCCTTTATTTCTTTCTCTGCCTTAGCAATTAAATTATTAGCCAATTCTTTAGCTTTTTCTTTTCTTTGTTTCTTTTCAAGCTTATGAATTTTCTTTTCTGCTTTTTTTAGAGCTTTAGCTTCTTCTTCATTTGAAGAAATAAGAACATCTTGTAATAATTCTTGTTCGTTTTTTAAATTCTCTTTTATATTTTGAACTTCTAAAGTATATAAATCATCAGAGTAAGAATTTTGCATTTCTACAATAAATTTAATACTTCTAATAATAATCACCAATGCAAATGCTAACAAAAACACTATTACACCACATTTTAGGGCAAATAGTAAAAGATCGTACAAAAAGTTTTCCATGAGTTATAACAACACTTATTTTAAAATTGATACTAACAAAAACAAAATTACTATAATCATTTTGTCTTATTAAATTTCATATTAATAGTGCTAATTGTCAAGCAAAAAATAAAAAAATCAACAAATATTGTAAAAAAATGCAAAAATAATTTGTTATTCTCTAATATTCCGCCAATCACGTCTTTAGATTTTCTCACAAGATTATTTTTGTCAATGCTTTCCTAGTTTGTCCAAAAATCTACTCATAAGATTATCAAA
>JBJFGR010000051.1:0-2990 GCA_051892875.1 Succinivibrionaceae bacterium | reverse complement strand
ATGGTTATGCTCGCGCAGGTATGCAGGCTTCTGCACAAGGTGGTGATGTTTATTGTTCTGGTGATGGTACTAAAGGTCACAAAGTTGGTCGTTTAGCTGATGAATGTGATACTTATGCTGAAATTGTATTGTCACAAGAAGTTTACAATAAGGCTAATTCCAAGTTCACTGTAAATACAAGAATTGCATACGGTACAAAGCAAGCTGATGATGGTCATGATACTCAGTGGAATGATTGGCAGGCTGCAGGTGGTAATGGTGATGATAATGCTGACGGTTGGGACGGCGGTAGAATTGCAATGAGAGAATTCTTTGCAGATTATCAAACTGCTGATGGATATAAGATTTGGGCTGGTAAGAGATTCTATCAACGTAAAGATATCCATATTTGGGATATTTATACGTTAAGTACTGCTGGATATGGTGCTGGTATTGAAGCTATTGATCTAGGAACTGGTTTAGGTAATCTTAATTTTGCTGTAATGAAGGCAACAGATACTAACGCGGGAAATAAGAAAACCACTAAAAAAGTCTATCAAAAAGATGAAGATGGCAACATCAAAGAAATCGGTTATGTAGAAGTAAAGTCTGGTGGTACTAATCGCTCTGTTTATAAAATTGATGCACGTTGGAATGGAATTGGTTTAGGTGATTT
The DNA here is from genome assembly GCA_051892875.1 of Succinivibrionaceae bacterium. Classification (GTDB taxonomy): domain Bacteria; phylum Pseudomonadota; class Gammaproteobacteria; order Enterobacterales; family Succinivibrionaceae; genus JBJFGR01. Next base: position 2,335 of record JBJFGR010000051.1, on the reverse strand, counting down.
TGGTGCTATAGATTTTGCTGTAATTTATGGCTTACCATGGGTATCAGACGCACAAAAGGATTTAGGATTTAATAAAAATTCAGGTGTATTATTAACTTTAGACCATTCATATACTGGAAATGGTTTAATGAACCACTTTATAGTTCAGTATGGTACTAACGGTTTTTCTGATATTGGTGCATTTGGTTCTAATGGTGCAGGTGGTATATACACTTCTGGTAAGAATCTACAAGGTGTACGTGTAGTAGATTGGGGTACTTACGATATAGGCGACTTTGGTTTAGGTTACGGTTTATTCTGGGGTCATATCAACTACGGTGATAATGCTTCTGGTTCGTGGTCTAGACATGACAGCGGTTGGGAATATGCTCTTACTGTAAGACCAGAATATAAGTGGACTGAATATACTCGCACTACTATGGAATTAGGTTATTCAAAGCAAAAAGAAGCTGCTTGGAATACAGATGCTGATGATGCCGACTTATATAAAGTTACTTTAGCTCAGCAATTCACTCCAGGTAAGGGTTTCTGGACTCGTCCAGCTATCAGATTCTATGTTTCTTACTTAGGTGGTGATCAATTTGTTAGCAATGTTGGTCGTGCTAACTTAGATGGAAGCAATCACCAGTGGTCATTCGGTTCACAAGTAGAAGCTTGGTGGTAATTTTGAGTTAAACTCAATTTTTCTATAGATGATTTAAAGGAGGCGAAAGCCTCCTTTTCTTATATTGTAGTTAATTTACTTCACAATACTATCCTTAATTAATAAAGTTTAAACTACTTAATTTTATTAATAAATTTCCAATTATTAACAAATATAACATTATCCGACAAGGATTAAAGGAATTTATTATGAAGGCAAATTGGCTTCCTCTATCAGCTGCATTAGCTTTAGCTATCAGCTCTGTTTCAGCTTCTGCTGTTGATTTTCATGGTTTTGCTCGCGCAGGTATTCAGGCAAATGCAATTGGTGGTGACGTTTACTGTTCTGGTAATGGTGGTAATGGTCACAAAGTTGGTCGTTTAGCTGACGAATGTGATACTTATGCAGAATTAGAATTATCTCAAGAACTTTACAACAAAGGCGGTTCTAAATTTACCATTAACACATTAGTAGCTTATGGTACAGAAGAAGGTACAGTGGATAAACAAGGTAATACTTGGCAAGGCGTAAATAACGCACAAACTACTGGCGGTTGGGATGGTCAAAGATTATCTTTAAGACAATTATGGGCTGGTTATGATACTGTTGATGGATATAAAATTTGGGCTGGTAAGAGATATTATCAGCGTAAAGATATCCACATCATGGATTTCTACTACTTGAATAACTCTGGTTACGGTGCTGGTATCGAAGGTGTTGATGTTGGTGCAGGTAACTTAAGCTTAGCAGTTATAAGAAATATTTCATCAACAAATGCAAAAGAAGAAAAGGAGCTTCAATTTACTCAACCTGCAGATTGGGGTTCTGGCAACTATAATGAATTAACATATGATGACAAAGGAAACCTAGAAGGTATAAAAGATTGGGATAAAGACAAATATCCTGGTGTTGGTGTATACAAGTATGTAACAAAAAAGGATAATGCTCATAACCGCCTAACATACAAAGTTGATTTACGTTGGAATTCTATCCCTGTTGGATTTGGTACATTAGATGCCGCTATTATTTACGGTTTACCATATGTTTCAAGCGTTCAACAAAGAGATAATGGTTTCCAAGCTAACTCTGGTGTATTAGGTACTTTAGAACATACTTATGCTGGTAATGGCTTAATGAACAAATTTGTTGTTCAATACGGTACAAATGGTTTTGCTGAAGTTGGTACATATGGCAACCATTCAGGCGATAACTATACACCAGGTATTGATCAACAAGGTGTTAGAGTAATCGATTGGGGTACTTATGATATTGGTAACTTTGGTTTAGGTTACTCTTTATTATGGGCTCATGAAAATATCGGTGATGACAATGGAAAAAGTGGTTGGGGTCGTAACCATAGTGGTTGGGAATACAGTGCTGTAGTACGTCCTGAATATAAGTGGACTGAATACACTCGTACTACTGTAGAATTAGGTTATTCTAAGAAGAAGGGGGAAGGAACAAAAGCTGACGATGAAGATTTATATAAGGCTACATTAGCTCAGCAATTCACTCCAGGTAAGGGGTTCTGGGCTCGTCCAGCTATCAGATTCTATGTTTCTTACCAGGGTGGCGATCAATTCCAGCAATACCGTCATGAATTAAATGATCGTAATCATCAGTGGTCATTTGGTTCACAAGTTGAAGCATGGTGGTAATTTGAGTTAAACTCAATAATCTATAAAACTTTAA
>JBJFGR010000050.1:0-15503 GCA_051892875.1 Succinivibrionaceae bacterium | reverse complement strand
AGGCGTATCAACGCCTGGAGGGGATTTTAGGGGGAAGTCAACTGTCGAACTTCCGGAGGCAGACCGAGAAAACTGAAGTAAAAATTATCGGGCTATATTAGGGGATTGTCCGCCAATTTGGGAATCTTCTAATTCAATGGTATAATAATGTTAGAATTAAAAATAAATTAGGTGGATTGATTCCTGTTCAATACAGACTTAGCAATGTGAAATAATTGTCCAGTTTTTTGTTCGCATCCCTCCCAATTTGTGTAATTTTATAGATCCTAATTAGCGATATGTGTTATGGAGTTGAATAATAGTATAAATTTTTGTAAAAATTTTAATCATGAATCAAAAATTTTAAATTTGGTAAATGAAACAAATTTAGCGTATGCACCCCAATTTTTGTATAACAAAAGGGAAAATAATTTAAAAGTTGCTAATTCTTTTGAATATGAATTGGAACATTGTCAAGAATTTATTATAAGTGTTGCCTTTATTACCCAAGGTGGAGTAGCTCCATTTTTACTAAAATTAAAAGAACTTGAAAAGAAAAATATTCCAGGAAAGATTCTTACTACTGATTATCTCCATTTTAGTGAACCAAAAGCTTTAGAAACTCTTGCAAGTCTAAAAAATATTGAATTAAAGATGTTTTGTACAAACAAATCGTCAGGTGGTTTTCATACCAAAGGATATATTTTCAAAAAAGAAGAAGTGTATAACATTATAATTGGTAGTTCTAACTGGACAGCTGGTGCTTTATATTTAAATCAAGAATGGAACACTAAATTTACTCTAGATTTATCAGATAACTTTTCAAAAGAGATCTTAAGTGAGTTTAAATCATTATGGGATTCTGATAACTCAAAGAATTATGTTGATTTTATAGATGAGTATAAAACTAAGTATCTGAAACAAAAAATTATCCGTAAACAACAAGAAACAGCCCTTAAAGAAATCATTGTTGATTTACCAACCTATAAATTAAGACCTAATAAGATGCAAGTTGAGTTTATAGCTAATCTAGAAAAGTTATACAATTCAACTGTAAATACAGAACATAACAAAGGATTGCTCATTTCAGCAACTGGTACAGGTAAAAGTTTTGCTTCAGCATTTGCAATGAGACAACTAAATGCTGAAAGGGTGCTTTTTGTTGTACATCGTGAACAAATTGCCAAACAGGCCCTAAAAACTTATAAAAAGGTTTTTGGATCAAGTAAAACATATGGTTTGATTTCAGGGAGTGATAAAGATTATGAGTGTGATTTTGTGTTCTCAACTATGCAAACTATGTCAAAGCCCTTTGTCCTTGAAGAATATGATCCAAAGTATTTTGATGTAATAGTACTTGATGAATGCCATCATGCTGGTTCAACAGGCTATGTAAGAATAATGGATTATTTTAAGCCAAAGTTTTGGTTAGGTATGACTGCTAGCCCTGATACTAATAATTATGATATATATAGTCTCTTTGATCACAATATTATTTATGAAATTACATTACAACAGGCCTTGAATGAGGATTTATTATGTTCATTCCATTATTATGGGATTACCGATATTCAGATAAACGGTGTGGATGTAAATGAAGAAGATATAAAGTTTTCAGATCTTGTATCTAACGCAAGAATTGACTATATATTACAGAATGCTCAATACTATGGATATAGTGGCGAAAGAGTAAAAGGTGTTATTTTTTGTAGTTCAGTAGAAGAAGCTAAAGAGCTTTCGAAATTGTTTAACACTAGACATAATCCAAATTCTGGGGATTACTATAAAACAATAGCTTTATCTGGCGCTGATTCTCAAGAAGATAGAGAAATTGCTATTGAAAAGCTTTCTACTAATGATACGTTAGACAACAATTATTATGATTACATTTTTACTGTAGATATATTTAACGAAGGGGTAGATATACCTGAAATTAACCAAGTAATTATGTTGAGACCAACACAATCTGTTGTGGTATTTATTCAGCAACTTGGTAGAGGTTTAAGAAAGCATGCAGATAAGGAATATGTTGTTATTCTTGATTTTATTGCTAACTATAATAACAACTTTATGATTCCGATGGCTTTATTTGGTGATAGAAGCTACAACAAGGACAATATGAGAAGATTTATCCGTGAAGGTAATAAACTCATATCAGGTTGTTCATCAATTCATTTTGACGAAATTTCAAGAAAGAAGATCTATGCTTCAATTGATAAGGTTAAAACAAATAATATTCAGATTTTTAAGGATGCCTACAAATCTTTAAAATTTAAGATCGGTAGAATTCCAACTATTGCAGAATTTAAGAAGTATGGTTCGATAGATATAACAAAGATATTTTTACACAAGAAATATGGTTCATACCATAAATTTTTACAAGATGTAGAAAAGAATAATTATGCTGTAACTTTAACAGCTAAACAAGAAGAAATTGTTTACTACTTATCTTCAAAGGTGGCTTTATTTAAAAGAAAGCACGAGCTAATATTACTTCGTGAATTGATTGCTCAATGTACTTCTTCTTTTGCTGATGAAAATACGAGTCTTTGTTTACAGTATGGCGAAGTTATGGAAAGAAATTGTGTAAAGAATTATGCAAATACACAAAATTGTGTATACAACAATCTAGTAAATAATTTTTTAGGCAAGGATGTAAAAAAGAAGTTTGCTAATTGTGTTCTCATATCCAAGACAAGAGATGATTGGTATTCCTTAGCTCCTGATTTTATTCAGTATCTTAATAGCGATAAAATATTTTTAGATATGGTGAATGAAATAATAGATTTTGGTATTGATAGAGTAGAAGAGAATTATGCCGATATTTATAAGGATACCAACTTCAATCTTTATAAAAAATATACCTACGAGGATGTATGTAGGTTACTTAACTGGGATAAGAATTTAAATGGTCAAAACATAGGTGGGTATTTTTATGATACTGACACTAAAACCTTCCCAGTGTTTATAAACTATGAAAAAACTGAAGATGACATAGCTTATGAGGATAGATTCGTTTCAGAAAATCGATTAATTGCATTATCAAAAAAGCCTAGAGATGTTGGATCATCTGATGCAAATCATATTTATAAGCGAACTCCTAAAGATAAGGATAATCGTATATTCTTATTTGTCAGAAAAAATAAAGATGATGATGAAGCTAAGGAATTTTATTTCTTAGGAGAGATACATGCAGAAGGTGAACCTAAGCCAACATTAGTATCTAATGATAAAGGAAAACAAAAAGCCTTTGAAATATGCTATAGATTAGAAACACCAGTGAGAAATGATATATATGATTATATCGTTAATTGACAGGAGGTTTGTTTAATCATTTGTACCTGAATTTATGATTTATGTTCCATTTAATGTATTGCTTTTTATTTTTAAAAACAGTATAAGAACGATATTATTTTTTAATATTAAAGTTTTTGGACTTTATTATTTTATTGTTAATATTAGTTAATGTTTTAGCGAGCTTTATATATGAAAACAATCAGAGTTGTTGCTGCGGTAATTCGTGACGGTGATAAGATATTTGCTACAGCAAGAGGTTATGGTGAGTTTAAAGGTCAGTGGGAATTCCCTGGGGGTAAGATAGAAGATGGTGAAATTCCTCAAAATGCTCTAATTAGAGAGATAAAGGAAGAATTAGATATTGATATTTCAGTGGGAGAGCTTATAGATACTATAGAATATAATTATCCTAACTTTCATTTATCAATGGATTGTTTTTGGGCTACTATTGAAAATGGTATAATTAAATTAAAGGAAGCTTCGGATGCAAAATGGTTAGTTAAGGATTCTTTATATTCGGTTGAATGGCTCCCTGCGGATATTACCTTGATTAGTAAAATAGAATCAGCTTTATAGTTAATAGCTACAAATGACACATTAATAGCTTGGACCATGCAAGAACTGATTGATACATATAAATCACAACAAAAAGTAGAAAGAGGTTTTAGATTCTTATAAGATTCTTAATTTTTTACAGACAGTATATTCATAAAAACATTAAGTAGAATAGAATCACTATTAATAATTATGGTATCGAGCTTAATGGTTAGATTAAGGTTATTTTTGGCTACTGTGTTATTATTGGATATATCTAATCTGCCATCTTTTAAGAAAGTATAGAAGTTCGGTTTAATCTCTAAATTGTAATTAATAGCTTCTTCCTACTTTGAACTAGGAAGTAGTGTACTAGATGTTTCTCTACGCCAATTAAAGAACTTATCTAATGTAATTTTCATTTCTTTTAAACGTAAACTATCTTTTTTCGTCTTATTATTTGTTTTTTCTTCTCAATTGAATCAAAATTAAGAAAAATAATTAAATGAGGGGATAAAGTTATACTTAAATCTACAAAGAAATTAATATTTAAAAATACATAAAAGTTTTATTATTATGTGAGTTCTATTTCAAGGAGATTCACATGATTTTAAATTCTAATATCGTTACAAATATAAATATTGATTCTATTGCCTTATAATAAAATATTTTAGATGATTATACATATTTAATATTACACCAATTTTTGTATTAATATTTGAAACTTGATTGTTTATCTTATTTGGTTTTTTATTAATTTCTGTGAAGATCAAAAAAGGGAGTTTTCCTCCCTTTTTTATAGATATCTATATATTATCCATATATTAGTCAATAGCTTTAACTATTTCTTCAACAGACTTCTTAGCATCACCGAAGCACATGTATGAATTATCTTTAAAGAATAATGGATTTTGAACACCTGCATAACCCACGCTCATAGAACGCTTAAATATTACCACATTCTTAGCATTCCATACTTCAAGAACAGGCATACCTGCAATTGGGCTATTTGGATTTTCTAACGCAGCTGGGTTTACAGTATCGTTAGCACCGATAACTAAAACAACATCTGTATCTGCGAAATCATCATTGATTTCGTCCATTTCTAATACGATATCATATGGTACTTTAGCTTCAGCTAATAATACATTCATATGACCTGGTAAACGACCAGCAACTGGGTGAATACCAAAACGAACATTGATGCCTTTAGCTCTTAACTTAGAAGTTAATTCAGCTACAGGGTACTGAGCTTGAGCTACAGCCATACCATAGCCTGGGGTGATTATTACAGAGCTTGCGTTCTTTAATAAATCCGCAACATCTGCATATGACATTTCTTTGTGTTCGCCATGTTCTTCTTCATCTGCAGAAGCTGGAGCATTACCAAATCCACCTAAAATTACAGATAAGAATGATCTGTTCATAGCCTTACACATGATATATGAAAGGATAGCACCAGATGAACCAACTAAAGAACCTGTAACAATTAACAAATCATTGCTTAACATGAAACCTGCAGCAGCAGCAGCCCAACCTGAATATGAATTCAACATTGAGATAACAACTGGCATATCAGCACCACCGATAGAGGCAACTAAGTGGATACCAAATAGTAGAGCAATGATAGTCATTGGTATTAAGCAAACCCATAGTTGAATACTTGAACAAGAAGTTGCAACCATAAATATAATCATTAATATAAATGATACAACTAAAGCTAAAATATTCAATACGTGGCGCATAGGTAGAACTAAAGGTTTAGACTTAAATATAGCTAAACTAAACTTACCATTTAACTTACCATAAGCAACAACAGAACCTGTAAATGTTACAGCACCTATAAAAATACCTAAAAATATTTCCACTAAGTGAATATATAACTCTTTACCTGTTAAATGTGCAGTTGCATTAATAGATTGATTCTTTGCTTGTTCAATGATTTGCTGTGCCATTTCAGGAGTAGCATCAAGTGGTACAGGTACAGAAGCTGGTGCATGAGGCATTACTTCAAAGAAACTGTTGAAACCAACTAAAACAGCTGCCAAACCAACGAAACTATGTAGCATAGCAACAAGTTCAGGCATTTGAGTCATTTCAACTTTCTTTGCTAAATATAAACCAATAGCAGCACCAATAACCATTGATACAACAATTATTGCCCAACCAATTCCTGAATTTACATTAACAAATGTTGCAAGTAAAGCTATCGCCATACCTACAATACCTGATGTACAACCTAATTTTGCTGTTTCTTGCTTAGAAAGACCTGCTAAACTCAAAATAAAGAGTAATGCAGAAATAATATAAGCAACATGTATTAAACCTATCATTATCGGCTATCCCCTTTATCCTTTTCTGAACATCTTAAGCATACGCTTAGTTACAGCGAAACCACCAAAGATATTAATTGATGCAATTAGAACTGCAACGAAACATAAAATATAAACTAAGAAACTTGTTTCAATTCCTGGTTTTGTTATTAATTGAACTAAAGCACCAACAACAATAATACCAGATATTGCATTTGTTACAGCCATTAATGGTGTATGTAATGAATGAGAAACATTCCATACAACGTAGTAACCAACAACACAAGATAAAACAAAAACAGTAAAGTGAGGTAAGAATGATTCTGGAGCAAAGTATCCAACTAATGCCATAAATGCAATGATAGCGCCCATTACAATATATTTAACCATTGGATTTACAGGCTTTTCTTCTTTTTTCACAGGAGCTGTCTGAGGTTTTTGAACAGGAGCAGCACTTACGCTAATCTTTGGAGGAGGGAAAGTAACTTCGCCATTTTGTACCACAGTCATATTACGTAATACAACATCTTCAAAGTTAACATTGATGTTACCATCCTTTTCTTTACACAATAACTTTGATAGATTTACTAAGTTTGTTGAGTAAAGTTGAGATGACTGTGTAGGTAAACGGCATGGTAAATCAGTATAGCCGATAATCTTTACACCATTTTCTGTAGTATGAACTTTTCCTGGTTGTGTAACTTCGCAGTTACCACCTGTAGCAGCTGCTAAATCAACTATTACAGAACCAGCTTTCATGCTAGCAACCATTTCTTTAGTGATTAATCTAGGAGCTTTCTTACCAGGAATAGCAGCTGTAGTTATGATGATATCTACTTCTTTAGCTTGTTCAGCAAATAAAGCCATTTCAGCTTTTATAAATTCATCACTCATTGTTTTTGCATAACCATCAGATGAGCTACCATCTTCTTGCTTGAAATCAAGCTTTAAGAATTCACCACCCATTGAATGTATCTGATCGGCAACTTCTAAACGAGTATCAAAAGCACGCACGATAGCACCTAATGAGTGTGCTGCACCAATAGCTGCAAGTCCTGCAACACCAGCACCAATTACTAAAACTTTTGCAGGTGGAACTTTACCAGCTGCTGTTACTTGGCCGCAGAAGAAACGACCGAATTCATGTGCAGCTTCAACAACAGCTCTGTAACCACTAATATTTGCTGTTGAAGATAGAGCATCTAATGCTTGTGCACGAGAAATTCTTGGCACCATATCCATAGCTAGAACAGTAACCTTTTTAGCATTTAATTTATCTACTAATTCAGGGGTCTGAGCTGGCCATATAAATGATACTAAAGTTGTACCTTCTTTTAATAAAGCTATTTCTTTATCATTTGGAGCTAATACTTTATAAATTAATGAACAAGACCATACTTGTTCTTTTGTTCCTATTTCTGCACCTGCTTCAGTATATGTACTGTCATCAAAGTTTGCTAATTCGCCTGCGCCACTTTCTACAAGCACAGTAAAACCTAACTTCTTTAAACCAAGTACGGTTGCAGGTGTAGCAGCTACACGAGTTTCACCCGCAAAGCTCTCTTTAGGTATACCTATCTGCATTATTTACATTCCTAAGTTAAAATTAAAAAATTTATCTTTTTAAGTGTTGCAATTATACACTATTTTTTAAAATTTGTTATTTTTTGCATTATTGCTTTAAATTTTGTTATTCAGAAGATGTATATCAATCTGTGATTGTGCATTGAGAAACTAATATAAGTAGAGTTGAATGTTAATTTTTTAGCAAAGTTCCTGTGAGTGGTTCTTTATTATGTAATTTAAACTTTATACTTTTTACCCCATTATTTGTATTTGTTTGTAAAGCAAAATGTAAATGAGGACCTGTTGTATAACCAGTATTTCCAGATAGTGCTATAACTTGGCCTTGTTGAACATATTGACCAATATTTACTGTTTGAGAATCACATTTTAAATGTACATAAACAGACATTGTACCATCATCATGTTGAATTTTTATAAAATTTGCAAAAGCTCTAAACTGAGGGTTATTACCACCTTTATTAGATGACATTCTCATATCTATAATTTTTCCAGATTTTACAGCTAAAATCTTTGTTCCAATAGGCATTGAAACATCTATTGCATATCGATTTTTAGGTCCTCTATGAGTAAAACCTCCTTCCCAACCTTGGGTTACTTTATATTGCCCAACAAAAGGAACAATTAAATCATTGGGATTCATTGAGTAGTAGAAGTTTTCATTACCTGTATAAATTCTTCCTATATCAAATTCATTAGTTATTGTTGCTTCTTTTCCGTCTATTTGTTTTATAAAACCCAACAAATACTCTGTATTACCAGCAATTTCTATAGGATGATTAAATAATACATCACTTTCTACAGCACTAGGATCTGAAATTCTTACTCTTACAGTTATTTCACTAGCAAATTTATTTATGACATAAAGTCTGTTGGTATAGGAATCGAATCTAAACTGTACATTATTGGGATCTGGAGAGCCAAAATCATCGTATTCATCATATTCATAGCCACTAGATTTTGCATCTTCTTCGTCATCTGTATATGTTACGACTCCACTTTCATCCACATAACGTAATATTTTTGCTTGTGAAATTGGTATTACACTGAAAGTAAAAACAAAAATAGTTATAAGTAAATGAAATTTTAACACTTTTTATCCTTGTATTATTTTACTCATTAATAAAGCATCTTCTTTTCCTATTGAGGTGGGGTAATAATTTTTTCGAATACCATCCTCTTTAAATCCATGTTTTTTATATAAGTTGATAGCTATTTTATTTGATATTCTTACTTCTAATAAAACATTTATTACATTTAAATTCAATTTTTTTTGAATTAGCTCAAATGTTGTAGATAATAATAAGCTTCCTAAGCCTATCCCTTGATATTTAGGATGTATGCAAATATTTTGAATTGTTGCTATATCTAATACACAATCATATATAGCATAACCAATAATTTCGTTACTTTTAAATAGTCCAAAAAAAGTATATCGATCACCAAAAGATGAATAAAGTTCTTTTTTGGTCCAAGGGTGTATGTGAGAAATACTTTCTATTTCAACTAATAAGTCTATATATTTATTTGCATCTGATTTTAAGATTTGATTAATAGTAAAGTCTGAGTAATTAATTAAACTTTTCATGAAAATATTCGCCTATTTCAAAAAAATCTTTATTATTTGAAATTTTTAGATATTTATTTTTAATTAATTCTTCAAAAATATGTTTCTTTACAACTTCTGAATTACCTTCAACAATTTCAATAAATTTATTATTGTCACTCTTTTGACCAATTATAACTGTTTTTTGAGTGGCATCTTTTATATTCCAACTATATGAAATATTCATATAATCGAAAAACCCAGCTACATTGTATAAATCTTTACAGGATTCAGGATTATTTATTATAAAACATGGTGAATTAATAGATTTTGGAGCAATATTTAAAGAAATAATTTGAGAAACATATTTATTAATTTGTTTCCAAAGAGTTTTTTTGCCCTCAATTCCTGGGTAAGCAATGATATCAAGTGTTTTAGTATAATTATGTTTTTCTTTAAAAGGAACAATTAATACTTGTCTATTTAAAAACTCAGTAGGAATATTGTTTTCATACCAGAAAACAGGGTATGATTTATACTTTAAATAAGCAAATAAATTAAAAATATATTCTTTACATATTGCTTTTTCATAAGCAAACACAAATATAGGTAAATTTCGTAATAAGTCCGAATAAACCAACATTGGATCTGAATTGTTAATATTTTTTGTATCACGTAGTTGAAAACTACGAAATCCTGATAAATGAATTAATTCATTAGCATTCATATATTTACACAAATTATTAAAAGACACACTTATAACGATTATTATAACTTATGAAGACTAATTTAAAAAGAAAGAATATTAAAATGAAAAACTTTTCATGAAATGGCAGGGGCGGTAAGACTCGAACTCACAACCGTCGGTTTTGGAGACCGCTGTTCTACCATTAGAACTACGCCCCTACGCTGTAGACACGAGTATTATACTTATTTTTTTTAAAAGGTAAAGAATTATTTTTAAAATTTCTAAAAAATATTAAAAAGCTTGTTTTGAAAGAGTTTTAAACATTGTTACAACATCTTATTACAAGAATAAAAGAAAGAATCTATAAGCTTATATTCAATAGGTTGTTGGTAGTTGACAAGAATCTTCATAGATATATAATGTGGTTTTCAGATAGCATTGCTAATCTGAAAAATTTATTATACTTTATTCATGTTAGCTATGCTTTATTGTAATTCACCATAGTTCTAGGGAAAAGAAAGATGGCTAATAGTCTATATAAAAAAAATATCATTTCCATTTCTGAGTTTTCTCGAGATGATCTTGAATTAGTAGTTCATACAGCAAAAGATTTAAAAGAACATCCACGTAATGATTTACTTAAAGATAAAGTTATTGCGAGTTGTTTTTTTGAAGCTTCTACTCGAACAAGATTATCATTCGAAACAGCAATTCAGCGTTTGGGTGGTCGTGTTATAGGTTTCTCTGATGCAAGCAATACTTCTCTTGCAAAAAAAGGTGAAACTTTATCTGATTCTATTCGTATAATTACATCATATGCAGATGCTTTAGTGATGCGTCATTATAATGAAGGGGCGGCAAGATTAGCTACAGATTTTTCTCCAGTTCCTGTTATTAACGCTGGTGACGGTTCAAATCAACATCCATCTCAGACTCTTTTAGATTTATTTACAATTTTTGAAACTCAAAATCGTTTAGATAATATAAATATAGCATTTATTGGTGATCTAAAATACGGAAGGACTGTTCACTCATTATCTCAAGCTTTATGTCATTATAATGCAAAAGTATTTTTAGTTTCACCAGAATCTTTGGCAATGCCTGAATACATCATAGACGAGTATGAAGCACACAATGTAGAATACCATATATGTAATTCTATAGAAGAAGTAATACCGCATGTTGATGTTTTATATATGACTAGAGTTCAAAAAGAACGCTTTGATGAAACGGAATATCGCCATTTAAGAGCTAAATTTGTATTAACTCCAGATTCATTTATTGGTGCAAAACCTAATCTTAAGGTACTACATCCACTACCAAGAATTGATGAAATAACTATTGAGGTTGATAAAACACCTTATGCATATTATTTTCAACAAGCTAACAATGGCATTTATGCACGTCAAGCTCTTCTATCTTTAGTATTAAATGAAAAGGTGTAAATATGTCTGAAAAATCTCAATTACAAGTTGAAGCAATAAAAAATGGCACTGTTATTGATCATATTCCTGCAGGTCAAGGAATAAAAATTTTAAAGTTATTTAATTTTCTAGATATAAAGGAAAGAATCACTGTAGGTTTTAATTTACCTTCTAAAGCTTTTGGACATAAAGATATTATAAAGGTTGAAAATGTTTCAATAAGTGAATCTCAAACGAATCAGCTAGCATTATTTGCTCCTAATGCTACGGTTAATATTATTGAAGATTTTAAAGTTATCCGTAAAAGATTAATATCATTACCTGAAAAAATTGCAGAAGTTTTTCAATGTCCTAATTCAAATTGTATAACAAGATTTGAGCCTGCCGCAGTTAGTGAGTTCAAAATTATAAATAATAAAGGAAAAATTCAACTAAAGTGTAAATACTGTGAAAAAGTATTTAATAAAGAAATAATTACTGAAAAATAAGTCTTTTGGTGGAAATTATTACATACACTAAATAGATTTATCAATAATCAAAAGCAGCTTTCGTTTGGGTCGTAGGCTGCTTTATTTTTTACTTAGTTTATTAACATTAGATCACAAAATTATTAACAAAATGTTAACTAAAACTGTGAATTTAAAAATTTATAGTCTAATAATTGGTGCCTGCTTCTATTTGAGTCTTTGATTTTTTGAAGTAATATTTTTTTAACCTCAGCTTTATTAGCAACAATATCCATAATTAAACTTTTTAAACATTTAGCACCTTTATGTTTAAAATAGAGATGACATAGACACCAAGCAATAGATGCAGAAACATAAAATTCATTATTATTAATTGATAATAATTGTTTTTTTAAAAAATTTAAATCATCTTGTTTATAAAAATTTATCATCAATAATATTACTGCAAATCGTATGTAAAATGTTTTATTACTAGAGATTAATTCTATAATAAATTTTTTATAAATTGGTATTTCTTTTGATTTTGATTTGAAAGTTAACGCTACTGAATCACATTCACACCAAGAGGAAATATCATTTAAATAAGTAAATATATTTTGAAATTTTATATCTATATCATATGGAGAATAAGCTATTAACAAACCTTTTATTAACACCTTTTCCACAGAATCTACTTTTAGTTTACAAATATCAACAATGTTTATATATTGTGAATATTTTTTGGAAAGGCTTCTTAATATAGGAATTCTAACTCCTAAAAACTTATGAGAGATATTTGGTGATAACTTCTTGACAAATTCAGCTAATTTTTTTTCAGAATTAGTTTTTAATTCACAATTTATGTAATTTTCAATTTCTGATATATTCATTATTTGTTCTCAATTGTTTTATGTATTCTATATCCACAGGAGATAAAAATAATATAATAATATAATATAGTGCCTAATTAAGTTATGTTCAGCAAAGATAATACTATAATTGAAACTATCTTTTCATCATATAGCAAATAATATTGTGTATAGTAATAAGTAGTAAAATAGTAAAAGGGAGTTTCCTCTCTTTTACTTGTTCAAAAAATTAACCTTTGTTATTAGTTTCTTTTTTCAAATAAATTTGAATAAGTGGATTATTCCCAGCAATGCATTTATTGTCAATTAATGTGAACTTTTCGATACGTTCTAGAGACTGTGTAGATATTAAAAGAGGGCTAATTGATGATTTTGCTTGGGTTTGTACAGAAGAAAGATTGAAATCGATTAATGTATCACCAGTTTTTACAAAATCACCTTCTTGAACAGCAACATTAAACACTTCAGAGTAACCAAAATCAATAGTATCAATACCTATGTGTATAAATAAAATAATATCGTGAGGAGATGTTTTTAAAATTATAGCCTGTTTTGTTTTAAATACCTCAACAACTGTGCAATTACAAGGAGCTACAACTCGATCTCCAGAAGGTTTTATAGCAACTCCATCTCCTATAATTTTTTCAGAAAAGACAACATCTGGTACATCCTCTAAAGGTACTGTTGTTCCTGTGATAGGGGATATAAGCGTCAAATCCGCTGTTTCAGGTGCTTTTTCAGATTTAAAATTCCACCATGCCATATATTTATTACCTTAAAACATAAATAAACTCATTTATTATAATATATAATTTATTTAGATAATATCACAAGCTTTTTTTGTTTTCAGATAAAGTTATTTTGAAATTATTAAACTATTATTTAATTCAAATATTTCTCTTTTTGTTTTTATTGAATCTATTTTTGCTTTTAAATCATTATCAATTTTTACATCAGTTGTATGAATTGCATCAAGAAGATTATTTAGATAGAAGGGGGCAACTGAAAAATCACGTAATCCAATAGCAATAAATAGAGCTAAATAGTTTATGTTGTGTACTAATTCACCACATATACATACAGGTATATTAGATCTTCTTGCATTTTCAACAGTTAATGTAATAAGACGTAAAACAGCGGGAGTTAATTCATCATTACGTTTGCTTGCAACTTCGCGACTACAGGCTTCTGTATACTGAGTAAGGTCATTAGTTCCTATTGAGAAAAAATCTACAATATTAGCAAAATATTTTGACATTAAAGCACCTGCAGGCGTTTCAATCATAATTCCTAATTCAATTTTTCCGATTTTATAATTCTTTTCTATGAGATTTGCTTTAATACCATTAAAAATATCAACTAGTTCTTGAACTTCTTCGTATTCAGCTACCATTGGAAACATTATTCTCATAGAACCAAATACAGATGCACGTAATAGGGCTTTTATTTGGGTGATAAGAATATGTTTGGTATTATTACTAGTAGCACTTCCTAATGAAGCCACGTTAAATGCTGATTGATTAGTCATATATAAAGGAAGTTTATCAGCATTAAAATCAAATGTTCTGAAAGTTACTGAATAATTAGAAGGTAAAGAATGCATTATTTGTTTGTAAACTTCATATTGTTCGTCTTCTGAAGGTTCTTGAGAGTAATTCATAAATAAAAATTCTGTTCTAAATAAACCAATACCTGAACTAGGTAGTTTAGATAGCTTTTTTAATTCTGTGATAGAACCGACATTAGCTAAAATTCTCATTCGTTCACCATCTGGAGAGGTTTTGTATTGAGCTATTAGTGGAGTAATATTAGATTTTTTAACTTTGATATAATCTTCAGCTTTTTTTTGAGTGGTCCAAATTAATTCGTCTAAAGGATCGATATAAATATGGTTATTGTAGGCATCAATTAGTACATTTGTTGAATTTTGAATGTAATGTGTTGCATTACCTACATTAAAAATAGAAGGAATTTTTAAGCTTCTTAGTACAATAGCCATATGACTATTTGTATTTCCATCCTCTAATAAAACACCCTTTATTAATGAGTAATTTAAGGTCATAAATTGAGCTGGAGTAATATTGTTACATACTAAAATACATTCTTTTGTAATTTTAGGTAAAATAATTTTTTTCTTATGAAGTTCTAGTACTAGTGTTTCTGCAAGATTTCTGATTTCGAATTCATTGTGCAGAACAAAAGGATCATTAGAAGAAATTAGCTCATTAATAAACTCATGATATGAGATTAAAATAGAATATTCAGCACTGTATAAATTTATTTTAATATTGTTTTTTATTATATTTTGAATGTAAGGATCTAATAAATAAAGTATTGATATATCTAAAAATTCTTTAGCTTTTGGAGAGTCAGCATGCTCCATTTCCTTTTTAAAAGACTTTTCTGTTTCGGTAAGTGCATAGAGATAAAGTTTTATTTCGTTATCAGCTTGTTCGGGTGAAATTGTGGTTTTATTGATATTGACTTCTTCATTTTTAAAAACAACAGCTGGAGCATATGCAACTCCCTCAGTTATTATAAATCCTTCTCTCACCTTACCACCTCAGCAGCTATAATAAATTTTTATTGAGTATCAGATTATTTTTGTTTTGTTAATGATTTGTATTATACTTTAAAGATTTTGTAAATAAAACTAAGATAGTTATTTTTTTTCAGTAATTTCGCACGAAAATATATTGAATGTGGTGTACTATGTATCATAGTATAATCTTTCCTTAGATGATATTCACTACTTTTTTAATAGTATGTTACCTGACTTTCGAATTTATCGGCAAATTCTTGTGAGAATTTTAAAAATTCTAAA
>JBJFGR010000049.1:0-3038 GCA_051892875.1 Succinivibrionaceae bacterium | reverse complement strand
TTATTTTGATAATCTTATGAGTAGATTTTTGGACAAACTAGGAAAGCATTGACAATGATCTTATAAATGTAGAGGGAGAATCTGTTGGTATTCAACAAATAAGTTGTCAGTTATTTTAAAACTACCTAGTAATAATCTTGAATAAATACTGAGTGGTAAATTTCTATACAAATTAAAATTGCAAAAGAGATCCTAAAATTATAAGTATGAATAAAAAAGGAAAGAAGAAATTTTACTTCTTAAGGTATTATGTAATGTATTGACAATCATTAATAGTTAAAGCAAAAAAAATCAGAGAGTCTTAGGAGGTATAATAAAATGAAAAATAATTTAGATGATGAATTAAATCAACGTATAGTAAAAATTGTTATACATACTAGTTCTGGTTATTGGGAGCCTCATTATAGTGATAAACTTTAAATTACAGCAGATTCTATAAAATATGAGTATCATGAATTTCCAAGTCCTGAACCAATTAAATGGAGTTATTCAACTAACAACAAAAAATTTCAACAGCAGTTTGAAGATATTAGTAACTCAAGTTTCCCACTGAAATAGAGAGAAATGAACCAATAAAACTAGATCCTAAACCGTAAGAATTAAGGATTTATTGAAAAATTCAGTTGGAAACTTGAGTAATTAATCGGTGCTCTTTGCTCTATAGTTTACTGTTAAAGTTTACGATAATATTTGGTTACACATTTTTATGTATCATATAGCCATAAAATGATTTGATATTTCAAACAAATACCTTTATTATTGATGATATTGTTAATACAAGTTTGAAAGAACTTTATATATTATATAAAAAGCACCTATAAAAAATAAACTGATTACAGTTTTTGAATGTCAGATTTTTTCAAGTTGGAATTTCTCTGTTTTATATATTTTGTATATAATATAAGAAAAAAGATTAAGGATTCATTATGAGCGAAGGCAAAGTAGTACTATTAAAAAATCCATATGGTGTATCTGCTTACGAAAATTTACGAAAAAATGGCAGAGCGTTTGTTGATAAAAGTTCGCTTATCAAGGAACTTGATATAAACTCATCACCATACCCAGTTCTACTTCGCCCAAGACGTTTTGGTAAAAGTACCTTTGTCCACATGTTAAAGTGTTTTTATGATATTTCGTATAAAGATAGATATGAGGAAATATTTTCAGGTACAGATATCTATAAAGAAAATCTAGAAAGTCATAATACATACCATGTGCTACATTTTAATTTTTCTAGTGTGTCTGGAGACGATAAACAATCGTTAATTGAAAGTTTTACCGTTGCTTTAACGAGAGGAACATCAGATTTTATAGATCGTTATCCTGATTTTGTTTTTAAACCATCTGAAATTGAAAAGAAAAATCCTTCAAGTTTTATTAAATCATTTATTAACGCTTATGTTCAATATCCTTTGAAAAAGTCATTATATGTAATGATTGATGAATACGATAATTTTGCCAATAGTGTTCTTTCAAAAGATTTTGTTTTGTTTAAAGAAATTACAAGCTCTGGGGGATTTTTTAAAGATTTCTATGCTGCTATAAAAGAAGGTACTGAAAGTTGTATAGCCAAAACCTTTATTACTGGTGTATCCTCTGTATCTCTTGATTCCCTAACTTCAGGTTTTAACATTGCTCGTAATATTACATCCATTGCAAGCTTTAATGAATATGCAGGTTTTACTAAAGAAGAACTTTCCTTATTAATACCACAACTAGTTGATATTCAAAAAATTGGTGTAAGTGTTGATGAGATCATCGCAAGAATGAAACCTGTATATGATGGTTACTGTTTTAGTCAAGAAGCTGAACTTACTGTTTTCAATTCATCAATGTGCTTATATTACCTTGATGAAATGAGAAATAAAGGTCGATTCTTACCACCAGAAAAGTATATGGATCCAGCATCAGACCATGATGGTAGTAAATTAAAACAATTGTTTGATATTGCTGAAGATGGTCTTGCTGATGAAATTATAGAAACCTATCTAGAAAGTGCCCCTGAAGGTGAACAAGACGGTGGTTGCTTTTATATTGAAGGAATTACTGAAAACATAAATTTAAACAAGGCTGCAAAATATAATCGTGATCAGCTTTTGTCCATGCTTTATTATCTTGGATATCTAACCATTAATAATAAACTTTCTAGAATTGACAGATTAGCTCTAAAAGTTCCTAATCGATTCATGTCAAAGCTATTTGCTCAATGTGTTGCAGACCTACAATTAAAAACAAGTCCAGTATTTACTAATTCAGAATTAGATATATCATCCTTACGAGATGTTGAAGATGATATATCACCATTTGCTACATCTTGCACTGAGTTTTTAAGCTGTATATGTACTAATCATGTGCTAAATCATATGAGTGAAATGGCACTTAATCTAACCCTTTATACAAAGCTCTATTCCATGAGAGGAATTTTTGTGGAAATGCAGAAATCACTTAGATTAGTGGGAAAAGGTGAAAAGTTTGCAGATTTAGTGATTACCGTAAATAAATGCAGAAGTAATGAGTGTATTTATCTCATTGAACTCAAATATTTATCAAAGAGCCAACACACAGAAAAGAAATTGCTAGATATTATAGATGAAGCATCAGCTCAGGTTCTAAGATACAAATCATCTATTGATTTCCAAAATAAAAATGTTAAAGCCTACGTTATGGTTTTTGTAGGCACTGAATGTAAGTATTGTCAGATGCAGTAATATTCCTAAAAACGATTAAAGATGAAGAGTAATTTAGAAAACAAGTGGAGAACAAAGAATTACTTTCATTGGCGACAATAAATTACTCAAGTTTTCCGCTGAAATAGAGAGAAACGAACCAACAAAACAAGATCTTAAACCGCAATAATTAAGGATTGATTGAAAAATTCAGTGGGAAACTTGAGTTAGTAAAAAGCTAATAGAAATCCTAGAAATTGAATTACCAAAAGATTATTTAGGTTTAGATGTAGGTGGATTAAATTTTACAATTACTTAGAGAGTGTAATATAAAGTGTGTATTTAGTATCAATTCTGACTATCGCACTTTAT
>JBJFGR010000048.1:10727-15886 GCA_051892875.1 Succinivibrionaceae bacterium | reverse complement strand
TATCCATCTACACACATATCTTCAGTTTCAATCGCAGAATGATAGTCTTTTACACTCTTGTCAACCATTATTTAAATAAAAATATGTTTACAGAAAATTATATCTAACAACTATTCTAATACCTATTCTCCTAGGATTTTTCTATAATATTTTCTATAAGAATTAACTGTCACTACGTAGTTTTGTGTTTCTTCTGGAACGAATGCTGTAATGTCACCTGCCATTAACCTTTTATAATTTGCTGCTATTTTAGGACCACCATTATAAGCAACAGAAGCCAAATCATAAGAACCAAGTTTTAATTTAAGCCTATGAAGAAATAATGTTCCAATTCTAATATTCTTCTTCAGATCAGTAATATCTGTTTCCAAATAATCATATCCATAAATCTTAGCAACTGAAATGAACGTCATAGGCATAATCTGCATAATTCCTTGAGCACCAACATTTGATATTGCTTTATTGTTAAAATGACTTTCAGTATGAACGATCGCAAGAACATAAGAAAAGTCAATACCAACTCTTTCACTTTCATCATATAATAATGAAGCTAGTTTAATAGCCTCTATTTCAGAAATATGCCTTATTTCTTTAATAACATTCGCAACTCGTGTGACTTTATATGTTCTTTGAGTTGCATAACTTATACCAATCTTTAAATGTTCTATTTCATTGAAAAGAGAATCTTGTCTTGCAAGAATATCATTATATAAATCCTCTGAAACTTTTTTATTCTCTAATCTCTGTATATTTGATAAATATGTTTGATAGAACATAATTACAAAACAAATAATAATAAAAAATACTGATGTAATAAATAAATTAACAATTTGATAATGTTTTCTTTTAAATCGCTTAAATTTTTGTTTAATATTAGTTAATGATTTTATTAAATTAATCTTTCTCATATTATTTTTGAGTAATCCTTTCATTTAAAATAGTGTTTGTTAATAAATATAATAACATTTTAAACTGCTGTCAACCTATTTTTATGTAAAATTTTATAAACAAAATATAAACAAAAATGATATAGGAAACCTATATCATTTAAACAAATCACATATTAAAAATTATTGATTTTTAAAATATTTAACTATTTAAACATAATTAGTTCATACAGTTACAAATAGATTAATAATGTCATTGAGGTATTATAATATCGCATGCGCATACAATTCTCTAATCATTTGTTCTATTTCACTGAATCTTTCCAACATGTGGCATTAAAAAAATTTCACCATAGGATGAACGTTTTCTAATTTCCATAATAGATGCACTTTCTGTATAAAAATTTTCAAAACGAATGTCAGATGTAAATCGTTTATTGTTATTCTTCTTTCGTTTAGTCGTTGTAAAAAATTCTTCATGATCATTATTAAATTTCATCTTCTTTGAAGAATCACTATTAACCTGATTACCGTTCATATCAATATAAACAGGTGTTTCACCAGGTCTTTGTACATAAACAGAATCTTGTTTGAATTTCTTACACATTTGAATTGCAAAATCTTCAAGTTCATCAAAATCAACTAGATCTCCAGATTTAGTAGTTGAATAGACAATAAACGAGGGTTCATAACTATCTGTATTGTTGTCTAAATCTTTATATCCACCAAATACACGACTAAATGAATATCCATGTTTTTTTATTTCCATTTCTAGTTGTCTATCAGCTGACCTATTTCTTTCTTTCAAAAACAACATACGCTGTTTTTCAGAATCATCAAAATTGTTTTTTGATAACCATTCTTCATATTCATCTTCAAGAGAAATATTTTCATTTGAATAAAAGATTCCACTTTTATTAGCAGACACAATGATCATCCCATTATCAGAATGTTTACGAATCCTATTCAAACCAGATTCATCAATTCTCCAATAACGTTGTTTTAATCCTACATAATTTTTATTTTTCGAAATATTATTACTTCTGTTTGCTGACATATTAGCGAATCTATGTTCACCATAATACTTTTTCATTACAGATTCTTTAACATAAAAATCTTCATATTTGAATGAAGAACAGTTATTAAAAAATTCAGGACTATTTTCTAATTTCATTTCAATAAGATTTTTTGCTGATTCTATAGGTGATATATCATCATTCAGATCAGCCAACAATATATATGAACCTTGCAATACTAAACTTTCAGCAGTATAAAATTTTGGACCTCTATCATCTATGACATTAAAATCTTCTACAAGCGATTTAAAGACTAAATGTTCATATTCTTGAAATTCATCATCATATATTCTAAATTTATTCATAACTTAATACCTCAATATATTTATATATCTGTGTCAAGAAAAATCCCATGCTTTAGCATGGTGATATGAATTAGCACTAAAAATACAATTTTTAAAAAGAAACTTATATAAATATAATATAGATTATTGGAAAGTTGTGGTTCTAATAATAGGAATAAGAATTTCAAAAGCTAGTATTAGCTTAGTCCTATTGTGTCATTACCACATTAGGATTTTTAATATGAAAAAAGGACTAGAAGTTAGGTTATACTCAAGCAAGGAACAAAGGGTTATCATAGACAGAACTCTCGGTTGTTCACGTTTTGTGTATAATCATGTTCTAGCTTTAAAGAAAGAACTTTGGGAAGACTATAAACTATCTTCATTTCAAAATCTGAATTTTATCTATCCTTTGATGTTTTCCACAACAGAATTTTTCCTGACAGAAACATAGATTTTCATTTAGATACTTATAAATTTCACATTTTGGAACAAGTAGATTTTCAGCAATCCATTTCCATTCATCATTCTTCGCCTTAAGCATCTTAACCAATTCTTGTGTAAACTTTCTAATTTCATGATATGCTCTATGACAAAGTCTTTGATTACAGAAATTAATTAACATTCTAAGATTACATTTAAGAATCATTTTACTATTTATTCCAAGAGGAAGAATATTTGCTGCATCTTCTACTGGAATTCCTGCTTCGACCAATCCATTATATACATTTTGAATAGTAGACATTACATCAGTATACATTGTCTTTGCTGCTAGATTATCTGAAATCTTCTTAGGTTCAAAATACTCAAATCCCTTCTGTTCTGAAACATAACGAGTAGAAGATTGTAAACGTGTAGGTGCTCCCCCAATATGAGTGTATACTTCTCTCATTACTCGCGCTGATGCATTTGATAATACCAATTCAATATTAACAAATTCAAGAGTTCTTCCATGACCAGATTTAATACATTCTACTGCACGTTTTACATTCTTCTCTTTATCGTTAATAGGAGAATTCCAACAGAGTCCAGCTCTCTCCCCAATAGTTGATAAAGGATTTTCAGTAGTTCCACTTAATAGTTCTATTTCCATTTATACCTCTTAATATATTTTAAATATAGCGAAAATTCACAGACCAGCCTAAAGGCATAGTATCTATCTTTTCGCATTTCTTGTAAAGAATAATTAAATTTTGCTATCATGTTTTATTATCTCGTCCCAAGCATGTTCTATAATTGTATTTAATAGATAATTTTCATTATCTGCACAATACAACATTGTAAAATCAGGAACGGAATATCCACTATAATAAGGGTCTTTTCTAACATCTTTGTCATACCATTGATGATCAACTGCAGCAGAACCTCTTTCGATTTTCAAATTCCAATCTGCTTGAGATTTTAAATGATAATGATAAAGTCTTATAGGTCCAGTATAATCAGTAATACCATAAGTTGTTTTTGATACACCTGAACCTACAACTTCTGATATTCTTATTCCATTAATCCATGGAACATGACCATTTTCTTTATCATTCTTCTTAAAAAATTTATATTTTACACCACTATGATAACGAAAAAATGCTTTTCCTTGTGTTGTATAATCATTACGTCTATAATAATTATCTTTTATTAAACTTCCATTTCTTGATGATGGAAGATTTTTTGAACTCATCAATATTTGTGGAACTAATACACAATCCAATTGTCTAAACTGACTATCTAACGCAGCTTCCAAATTTGGATAACTAATTACATCCATTGCTGAATGCTTATACCACAAATACTCGTCATCATCCAAGAAATATATTATATCATTTTCTTGGAAACCATATCGGTTATCTTTCATTATTTCTTCATATAACTTGTATTGATTTGGCCAACCTTCAATCTTATCATAAGTGACATTTAGATTTATATCATTATGATATGGCATGCCTAATTTCAAATAACTACTTACAAAATCAAATATAGGTATAGATGAATCATTATCGATAATATGAATGAAACATCCTAATTTTAAATACCATTTGAACCAATCTTTAAAGTCTAAATAATTATACGATTTTGTTAAACAAATTACATGAACCATCTATACGCTCTTTAGCTATTTCAAAATAAGTTAATTCTTTTTCTATTCCAATAAAGTTTCTATTTAAGTTTTTGCATGCAACTCCAGTTGAACCGCTCCCCATACAATTATCTAATACAGTATCTCCTTCATTTGTAAAGGACTTGATAAGATATTCTAATAATTCAACTGGTTTTTGAGTTGGATGAACTATATGATGTTTATCTACTCTATTAAATCTTAATACTTGTTTTGGATAACGGGTACCATCATCTATATATTCTATAGGTTTGATTTGATTATCTGAAGATAACTTTCCAAACTTACCTTTTACAGTATTCTTAACAAGCTTTCCTTCATGTTTATATTTCTGTGGATTGTAAGTGCATTGTTTCTTATAGAATACTGATATAGTTTCAATGTTCTTTCCAAAACGTTTCTTTAATTGTAATACGTTTGTTGGTGCTTCTTTTTCCCAATATAAATCGTATTTGTAATCTTTTAAATTACTCATTCTAAGCATAGTTGAGAAAGGTTCTTGTCCAAACAAAACAATAGCCGCGTTTGGTTTGCAAACACGATTATATTCTTTCCATAGATCTTCAAATGGAATTACTACATCCCATTGACATTTTGTTGTTCCATAGGGTAAATCGCATAAAACCATATCGACTGAATTATCAGCAATTGATTTCATTGCGTTTAAACAATCATCATTAAATAACATCATCTATTCTTGATAATACACTTGAGTGAACTTCTTTTCTTGCTTGCCAAAGTCCTAGTTTTACTAGTTCTTCTCTTAGTTTAGAAAATGGAACAGTGACTGGTAAAAACAAAT
>JBJFGR010000048.1:0-10627 GCA_051892875.1 Succinivibrionaceae bacterium | reverse complement strand
TTTACTAGTTCTTCTCTTAGTTTAGAAAATGGAACAGTGACTGGTAAAAACAAATTATCCACTTTTTCAATAGTTGCTTCTTCAGTTTTTAAATTATATTTGATAAAATATGTATCTAAACCTTTCTTAATTTTAGTTGTTTGGAAATCATAACCATTGCATTCAATTAAACCTTCAATATTCTTGAATTTCCAAATTGCGAATACATCAGCTGTCATCATACTTCCTCGTTTAATACTTGACAGAAATCTATAAAATCATTATAAAAGTCTTCTATATTTTTCTTATACGCTTCTGTCTTATTATACAATTTTGAATTTTTCTTTAATTTAGAATAATCAAATATTTTAATGATATTACTTTTATTTTCTTTCACTTCATTAAAGTGTTTACGTGCACATGGAATAAACCTTTCCAAATTTGTGACATTCAGAAATTTCACAAAAATTTCTCGATTTTTTACGTTATCTCCTTCTACAAAACATGTAATAGGCAGATTATAATCACGTGCAACCGTGTTTAATTTAGACGTTAATTGTAATAATACATTATCCCAAGAATTAGACATTTTTTACTCCTTTTTGAAAATATAATAAAAACACTGGACTTTGTCAACCAGTGTTTTTAAAATATGATTCTAGTTTTTTACTTATCAGAAATATCGATAGTGTCCAATTTAATTACTGCATCACGAGATGTATTCAAATCATTCTTTTGGTCAGCTATATCCTGCTTGATTTCATCACGCTTTAGAATTAGTGGCTCTTTCAACTTTCTAATTAAGTATGCACTTGTTTTAATATCCAACTTTTTACAGATATTTTCTACCAAGAAAATTGCATTCTGAACATTCTTAAATTCCAAATCTTCAGGTTTCAAGATTTTTCCATTAAAAATAAGTTCCACACATTTCTTGACTTGTTTATATTCAACTAATTGGTCTTCAGATAAAGTAGATACTAATGAAGCTGTTGCTTGCATTACTTCATCTAAATCAAACATTGTTCCTGCTGCAGGTTCATCTGGCAAAGTCACATCATCTTTGTTCTTCTTTCCAAATGTAAAATCAGGGTCGTCTTCATGTCCATCTAAATCCAATTCTTCTTTTTTCTTATCATCTTCGGATTTACCGTCATCTTCCGCTTCACCATCTTCTCCATCTGATCCACCATCACCACCGGCTCCACCTCCTCCAGCATCATCACCAAATGGATCACCTCCACCTCCATCATCTCCAAATGGGTCATCTCCTCCACCCATATCATCTCCACCGCCCATGTCGTCTCCACCAGCGTCATCTCCTCCAAAGTCATCTTCTTCAAATAAGAACTGTTTATCAAGTTTATCTGATAAAGTAATAGTCTTACTTGTTATTTCACCTAAAATATCGGTTAAGTTTTTCATATTACTCCTATTTAATCTAAAACCTCGTCTAATCTAGAAAGTATAACATCCTTATTTGAATTTCTAATATTGGAACAAGTAAGATAATTAAAAAATGTTCTTGCCGTTTTTGTATTAGAACGAGTCAATATAATTAGTAAACCCTCTTTATCTTTATTTATTATCATCTGGACGAGAGTTTCCATTAAATCTTCCATCTTTTCTCGAGTAATTTCGATATATGAGACAGAAAGCTGTTTCTTATACTTTTCAAAGAAACGTTCAAAATACTCATCTCTATTTTCGATTTTATAAAAAACTGAATACAACAACTTATATACCTATTAACTTAAATCAAATTCTGGCTGTTCATCCTTTAATTGAAGAGAATTTTCCTTTGCCTTATTTATCATGTTCTGAATTAGATCTAATGTTTGGCTAGAATCCATTGTATATGCATTTATTTGAGTATTCATTGTTCCTGGCTTAGAATGACGCATTTGCGCAATACGTTCTTTTTGTTCTAATGCCTCTTTACGTAAGTTTTCATTAGTTTCTACAACTTGATAATCAGTCATTTGTTTATGAAGCTGGAACAACTTCATAATCTGATTACTAATTGTTTCTGTTAAATTTCTAAATACATCATACATGTGTGGAGGACAACCTATTTTCAATTGATCCGCCAATCCTGCTAATACAGTCTGATTTGTAGCAATCAAAGACATTAGCTCTGTCTTCATGTATTCTATATCATCAATATTATACTTCTGATTTTTTAATTTTTCTTCTACTTTTTCAATATACTTAGGAGATTCAGAAACAGCTTCTGCCTTTTCTTCTTCTATATTAAACTCATTTTTCAATGTATCAAATATATCACCTTCCATAAATTAACCTCTAAGTATTTATATTCACCTATATTTCAATCCAAACTGTTCTTCTGTCAATACCTTAAAAAGATAACCATGTTGTCGACACCAACGTTTTGCAGCTTCCCACTTCTCATAGTTTCTTCTCAATGTATTACATCTCTCCTGCCAATTTTCTATTGCCTTCTTTGATTTCTTTTGTGGTGGATCTGGATATTTAATCTGACCAGCCTCATTCAATATAGGTGTCTGACTTTCTGGCTTTACTTCCAAAATATACTTCTTTATTTGTCCATCTTTATCTTTACAAACAAATAAAAAATCAGTCACATATACATGATTCTTTCCATCAATCTGTGAATAATATGGAACCTCCAATACTTCAGAACCCCATTCAATTACAGAATTTGTTCTATCACAGAAGTTGCAAAAAATCTTTTCCCAAGAACTTCTAAATGTAATAGGTTTTGCTCTTGGCATTCTACCATTATAATTTAAACACTTTTCAGGATGTTCCGGCTTAAAACAGCCTTGTAAATAATTACCACTAAATATACTCATTTTTTTACCATCCTGTGAAAGGATCTATAGTTGTTTTTTCCTCGATTTTTTCCTTATGTTTATATTCAACGTCATATACATTTGCATTTGGATGTTCTTCAACAATATCATTCAATTTCAAAATATCATTGTATTGATATTGCGCTGGCGCTGCACTTGGTGCAATATCCCAAATTGGATCATCCTTAGGAATTGTAGGATTATCTGCAATAGTATATTTATCATCCTTGTAAACCTTAAGTGTCAATGTATAAGTATGTGACTTTAAACCAAAAGCTTCATCCCAATATTTTACATCTCTAATTTGGTAGAATATTCCATTATAAGGTAAGTAGATAATATCATCAATCTTAGGTTCCCATGTATCATAAACATCTGGTGTATTTTTATCAGAACCACCATATCTTGAATAATACTTAAAACTTCCTTTACCTACATATAAGGTCATCATATCTTCACCCCAAATACCTTGTAATTGATATGATCTTACATTAGGAGGAATTGAATTTGTATATCCTATGAAATACCAACTTCTTAAAATCCATCTTAATTGGTCTTCAGCGAATAATTGGTCTCTTTCTAAATCTTTAGAAACTGCATAGTAAACAAGTTTCAAACCATATTTACCATACGCATCTTCTGTAGCAATATCTTGTTCTGCAGCATCTTGGTCAGATACTAAACCTTGCGCATCAGAATAACAATCGTCATGATAACCTGACAATGTTGAACATAACCAAGGATATGATGATATTTTTGTATCTGCCATTATTCTAACCTCAAAAATCCATTGTTATTCCATATAATATTCATTATTCCATTCTTTGCATCATGAAATCTATCAAATTCAATATAAGCTACTGGAATTTCTTGTTCAGGTTTCCAATTTTTTGCTGGTGCATCTTTATGAACAGTAGTTATCATAATACCATATCCACACATGTGATGCTTAGTAGATTTATCATTTACTGTGCTTGATGCTGAAATAGCATTATCACCACCTATAACTTTAATTACATCTTCAGTTAATGGAGTTGTCTTCAAATTATAACTATCGTATTCTTCTTGCACAAATTCTGGTGCAAAACCATAATTCAAATTCCAATATTCAGAATTAAAGTATTCTATATTTGAGCCGGATTTGATTGTATCTTTTACTGCATTTGGAGTTATGCCATATTGAGAATATTCATAATCTCTTTTTACCCAACAAGTAGGTGGACATTCTTTAGAAAAGATTACAGCTGAAGCTGGCATATATTCCATTTCTTCATAACAAGAATCAGACTCCATACCAGTTCTACTGTTTATACTTTCAAATGATGGATTTAACATTTCACCAATCTTAAATAAGTTGTATTTATTTATCCAATTTTCTTTATTATTAAAATTATCAATCTTATTTCTATCATCTGAAGACAATAATGGAGAAAGATAGACTGTGAATGGTCTATTCCAATCTATCGCTCTAGCGCCAAGCATAAACTTGAATTTTTTGAAAACATATTTCATTTGTTTATCTGACATTACTTAATCTCCAAGATACAACCCTTAGTTTGGTTTCCGAATTTACCTTCTGGCAATTGCATAGACCAAGTACTTAGACCATCACAGTCACCTACACTTGTATCTATATACATTATGTTATTACCATCTTCATCATAAACATATAGACCATCAAATGAATCACCTGACAATGCTGATGTATAACATACACCATTATTTTCAATGATTTCTTTTCTAATCTGTTCAGGTGACTTTGTTATACCTAAGTGAATTATGTTATTATTATAAACAAAGTTTTCACCAGATACTCCCTTAATTGGGTCTGTAATCCAATAACCAACCTTACCATCATTAGACAATGCAAAGTTTACATCATATTTCAATTCACCTAACTTCTTCAAATTACCATCTTTATCATAACTTGCAGAAGTTGCTGAATACGTATATGTAAAGAATTGGTCTATTTCATCATGTGTCTTAAAATAATCTCTTGAATAATTTGGCATCTTTGCATTTGACAAATTAGGTCCAGTTGTTGGACATACTGACCAATCACTCTGATATGAAATGTATAAATCATTATAAATGTTCTTACCTGAATGATTATAATCAATAGCTAATGAAGAACCAAAATATGAATATGTTGATTCATGTTTAGACGTTGCATATTTATAAGTAGCATAGCTATAAGTATAGCTATAAGATTTCTTACTATATACGTGTCTATGATCTTGTGTTAATGATATATCTCTACAAATAGAAGCTGGATAATGAACAGTTGCCAAAGCATTTAGTGATCTTCTATAACCAGCGCCTTGAATTATATTAGTAGGATTATTAGGATCGATATAACCATAATAATTTTGTTTAACATTAATTCCTCTAAATAGGTTCTGTGCTAAGAATGGAAGACCACCTTCATTCTTTGCATTTGCAATATTCAAGCCTGGCATCCAACCATACTTATATGCATACGTATCTGTATTACCTGCATTTGAGTCAACCATCATGTTCTTTACAGGAGTATCAACGTTCAAATCTAATGTATACAAACCTAAGTTATAATCATTATACATTAAACCTAAGTCATTTGAATATGCACCATAATATGCATAACCATGGACTTCTTGTGGTGCAGTATTATGATCTGTCTCTATTGCATCTGGCTGATCACCCTTCCAAGTATTGATATAACTATTGATACCTGGGAACATGTTATATGTTGGTTTAATTTCTGCAACAATTGGAGAACCAATTCCAAATGGACATGTAGCATTATCACCATTCAATTGAATTGGTCCATAGAAATCTCTCTTCTTATAGAATGCAGAGTTTACTGTAGTATCTACACTATCCCAAGGTTTTTGTGCAGCAGTTTCTTCTTCATAATGAACATTTACATTACTACATACAATTGGACATGGTGCATCATCACCAATATTAGATGTATTAAATTCACAAATTGCAGCAAGACCACCAAATCTATCTAAGAATGCATAGTTCTTAGAACTTACATCATTCCAGATATAATCAGCTGCAGATTTTGCAGAATTTCCACTTACAATTAAACCTTCTGAAATATGATTATCCAAGAATGCAGAAGTATTATAAATTTCTGTGACTTGTGGAGCAATAGACAATGAACCAATCAAACCACCTACGTTATAGATTGATTGTAATTCTGTTCTAAATGATTCACCTATAGAACCAACTTTTACATCTAATTTATACTGAGGTTTAAACATAGATGTAAATGGGTTATTACTTGTATCTGATGGTAATTCAAATATACTTGTATATGCACAGTTTCCTATAAATACATGTGCTCTTGATTGGACTTCCATAGAATAATTTGAACCAAACAGATAATTACTATATGCTTGTTGAGGATTTTTATCTCCTATATTTGCATATTGTTTTGCAATATCATCTTTAGAATGATTAGCTCCATTATTACCAATTGCCTTAATTGTAAATTCATAATCAGAAATTGTAATAACAGTCTTAGTAGCTCCATCTATTCTAGGAGTAATATGACTATATCTATTCTTAACATGAATGCCTTTCATCTTTGTGACAGCTAGAGGCATACCTTCAATATATTCAGTTTCATTATTGATATATTTTTGAATATCATTATTCTTACCATCTTGTGTAAATGGTGCTAAATAAATTTCATCAATAATTACAGTTGGAACTGAAATATATGCAGCAGAAGTAAAGTCTACTGAATTTTTATAGAAGATCTCATTGAATGATGCATTCTGATCAAATTCAATACCACATGTAAAATTACCATTTGGTGCATTTAATCTTTCAATCTTTGCATTGTAAATTACATTAGTTGTAGAATTCCATGAAGTATCTGTATAATGAGCATTATTAGGAAGTGGATGGTTGAACTTAGAATCCTTCTGAGTTCTTAATAGATATGAACCATCTGCATTATAGAAATCTGGATATACTTCATCTACAATGTAATTTTCATGAGACTTATTACCACTCTGAATCCAATCCTGATTAGGAACTACTGTATAACCACAACCCAATTTGAATTGTGCATTTTTAACAACATAACAGTTAGTATCAGGATCATACTTGAAATCTGTATATACAAGTGCATCTGCATTTGGAATTAGTGGGTACCATACTGCAGAAACACCACTTGCAAAATCATAAGCAGGTTTATTAGCATCACCACTAAACTTATATTGGTCATAAAATGTTTTGTGAATTCTATTACCTGTATAAATCTTTGATTTACCACCATTTGTTGAAGTTTCTGAGAATATATATCCTTCACCAGAAGTAAATGAACCAGTTGACATTGCATCATTATAAATGTTTAATGCAGAGTTTCCAGCTACTACATTATAATCATTAGAAGCTGGTACAGCAGATGAACTATCAAATGTATATGTAGCAGTTTTTATAGATGAACTTTCAGCAGACAATCCATTAAACTGCAACATTAAACCTTGAACTTTATTATACCATGGGCAATGATTTACACCAATAGTATCTTGATAATCTCCTATTGTTGAACCTTCCCATGTTAACACATCTGCATTACTCTTCATATAATCTGCTGAAATTGCTGCTGCAGAATTTGCTTGAGTATATTCATTTGATGTTAAAGCTCTATTTGCAATATCATCACTATCTTGGTGATAAACGTTTTTAAATGTTTGTAAATCATTTCTAAAATCAATCAATGGTGAATTTTCAGAAATGTTAGATGTAGCAGATACCATGAAAATATCACGTGAACATTTATCATCATCATTTGGTGAAATATAAGCATTACATCCTACAATTTTACCACCAGCAGATTTACCTACTAGACCACCACAGAAACCTACGAAAGTTCCTTCGAAAACTGCTTTAACTTTTGATTCACAATCTTCAATAGTACCCTTATTCCATCCACAAAATGGAGAAACATAATAAGCTGCGCGAGCAAATTGGTGCATCTTAAGTGGTCTATTTACCCAGTTGTTTGTAATAGCATGACAATTCTGGTGAGTTTTTAATAGCGATTTATCATAATGGTCAATAGAATTAAATCCTAATTTTGCATCTCTAATAGAAGTTAAACCTAATGACTGTGCAGTATTCTTTAAATTATCATGGTCAAAATAGAACTGATTACCATAACCTTTTGCATCTGCTGGTACACCATCTTTTTCATCTTGATTATCACCATATAATAAAGTACCATTCCAATCTGTATTCTTATCATTTACATCATCTAGCCAGAAACCAGGTTTACTAAATTCTCTTCCTGATACAACAGCTGGACAACCTTCGTTGAAATAACCAACATAAGGAATGATATTACCTGGTGAGTTAATACAGAAATAATTAGGATAGAATTCATTATCCTTACTATCTGTGACAGGAACATTTACATTTTCAGTCTTATTCTGAACTGTATAAACTTGTGGAACGAAACCTTTAAATGTGACTGTTGGTATAAAATTCTGTTGGTCTTTACTTAATGATGAGAAACGTGAATGTTGTATTAGGCCTCTATTAATACCACAAATACCACCGAAACAAATATCGGTACCGACATTCTTAATATGTGCTAGGTTAATTTTCTTTTGACATACAACTTCTGTATTACCAAAGATATTAATATTATTGATTACACCATAGTGACCTAAGTGTCCAACTATACCGTTAACATCCTTGTTAACAATAAATCTGATATTTTGGAATACATAACCATTACCAAATAATAAACCTTCAAATGGTCTATCAGGATAACGACCAATACAGAAGTTAATTTCTGTCTTACCTTCTTTTTCACCAATATCATCACCTAAAACGATATTGATATGATTATTGAAGTTATCACTTCTTTCACCATCATCATTATCACCATTAACACGATTAGCACACCATTTTAATTCTTCTTTTGTCTTAACATAATAGAAACCACCTCTTCCACAAAAATAACTATCGGCTTGGCCAACAGTAAAAAAGAAATTCCATAAGTTTATTTCTTTTGGATTTGCTTTTGCGAATTCAGCAAAATTTTCTTGTGTAATATATGCAGGTTTATTTGAATACTTTGCTTCAACTAATTTTGAATATTCATATTCAACTTGGTATAAATCAGAAACCAATTTATTATAACCACCCTTGTTTTCCAAGAATGATTCAATAGATTTCTTAGTCTTAAACTGTTCAGGCTTGATATTCTCACTGTTAAGCTTATCAATAAAATCTTTCTTAACAGGAGTGAATGTCCACTTAGCACCTTCATTCTTTACTTCACCGTTTAAGTATCTCTTTTTAAATTCGTTAAAAATAAATGAACTCATATTACCACTTTACTGCATAGTCAGGTTTCTTTTCTTCTTCGATTTCTACAGCTACATCTTCAGTTGTCAATGACATACTTAAATTATCTTCTGTAGTCTTATCCATCTGTGGATTTAATGTTTTATCCAATGATGTTTCATATAATGTTTGAATATCACCAGATGGCATTTCATCATTTGTATTTATATTGTCATTAATCTTCAACCAATGTTGAGCACATGTTTTATTCAATCCATCACCAAAGAATTCCTTACAAATATCATTTAAGAAATTTATTGGAGCTGTATCAAAACCATTACCATGTTCACCATATAACCAAATAACTCCACCATAAACTAACATGGTAGCTAAAGCCAATTCACCGGTTGCAGTTCTAAATACTCCTGGATTTCCAGTTGACATACCTTGTCTAACTGCTGCTCTATCCTTTGCAATATAAAAACCAGACCGATCTTGCATAGTATCACTCTTATTAGCATAATATGCATAATAAGGTTTACTAAGTCTTCTACATTGGAAACTTGTTTTGTCATAGATAGAATAATTTTTGTTTGTTTCTAAGATAAGTGCATGCAAAATTGATATAGGTGATTGATACCAACTTTGACCTTTATATAAACCATTTAAACTAGCATTTGGGTCATAAGAGAAATACCATTGAGGATTTCCATTATATTTTGTACAAAGATCTTGTGATACATTATAATTATAAACACCTCTATGTTTTACAATCTTACCATTTAATGCGGCTTTATATCCAATGATTTGATTTTGAAGTATTGCTACTTCCTTATATCCTGAGTCAATAATAAATGAATTGATAGGAACAAAAGCATCAATACCATTCCATACACAAAGTTGTAATGCTGTCTCACCTACATCTTTAAAATATGATCTTTCTGGATGTGTGACCCAACCACCATTTTCAAATACAATTGAATCATTATATCCTTTTTCAGTTGCATTTACTTGTGCATTGAATGAACAATTTGAAGAATCAGCGGATTGTTTAATAGGTAATGCTTCTGCTGCTTTAATGGAATCATCAAAAGTCATTGTTTTAATTTTATTATAAACATCTTCTTTATATTTGTTTATAAAACTTTGGTCAATATCTTCTGATGCATCTCCATATTTACCATCAGATTTTGTAAAAGTCCATGTAAATGTTGTTGTAATACCATTTACTTTTATTGTCACTGTCCATAAAACACCACTTAAAGTTAATGGACAACCAGCCCATACTCTATATGTGCACCAATTCTTTAACTCTTCAACCCAGAAATACTTAGATTTTTCAGGGTTTGTTGTTTCATCTGAACCAATCTTTAAATATCCTTTACCTTCTTTAGTTGCATTGGATTCAGTATTATTCTTCCAATTATACGGTTCTACATATTCACCATTAGCAATCTTTTCTGCTAATGTTTCTTGAGCTTCAGTAATTGCATCTGAATTATAAGATACATTAT
>JBJFGR010000047.1:0-16058 GCA_051892875.1 Succinivibrionaceae bacterium | reverse complement strand
TTGCTTGATTTTCAATACCAAATTGAATACAAAATGTAGCGTTTTCATCTTCTTTATATGATGAGATCTTTTAAAATATCACGATATCTAGTTTTGCTTTCTACCGGTTGTTCTGATTTTTCGATAATAGCATTAATTTCAGTGTTTAAATCTATTTAAATAGTGTAAAACTCTCTATTTTTACCCATAACTATGCACAAAGAGCCTTATTTTTTATTATTTGCTAATTTCATTTTATTTTTATATGTGTTTATAATTTTAGACATTTCAGGATCTACAGACTGAGTTTGGATTGGCATGTTAGGTAAGTTTACTTTCATAGCATTTACAGGTCTGCCATTAATACGTAATTCATAATGTAAGTGAGGTCCAGTAGAAGCACCTGTGTTACCAGATTTTGCAATCATTTGTCCAGCTTTTATTTTAGCACCTGGTTTTACTAGAATCTTACTTAAATGCATATATACTGTAGAGTAAGCGCCTTTATGTTGTATAACTATATAATAGCCAGCTGCTTTTTGGTATGTTGCT
Source organism: Succinivibrionaceae bacterium (assembly GCA_051892875.1). Taxonomy (GTDB): domain Bacteria; phylum Pseudomonadota; class Gammaproteobacteria; order Enterobacterales; family Succinivibrionaceae; genus JBJFGR01. The sequence continues at coordinate 15,527 of JBJFGR010000047.1, read as the reverse complement.
TTGGTTACAACGCCACTTGCAGGTGCGTAAATAGGTGTACCTATTTTTACCCCGAAGTCGGTACCATTATGAGGTCTTACTTTATGTGTTATAGGATGTTTTCTATAAGGGTTAAAATTGCTTGTTATTCTAACATTTCCTTTAATAGGGAAGCGGTTAAATTTTTCATTTTTGGTAATATTAACACCTGTTTCATCGTAAAACTTGCCGTTCTTAGGATTTTTGAAAGTGTTTAATACTCCCATTTTTTTTGAATTAATTGATACGGCAACAATTTTACTATTAGGTTTATTACTGTCAAAAAGGATTTTTATTGTATCCCCAGGCATTATGTTTTTACCTTGCAATCTACCTTTATACATGCTTAGAATAGAATAAGCTTCAGATTTTGATAAACCTGCATTTGTACACGCTGATATGAAACTATCACCTTTTACAATAGTAATGTTCAATAGTTCTTTTTTTACAGCAATAATAGGTTTGTTCTTTTTTTCCAACTCTTCGGCTTGCTTTTTTAATTCTGCAATTTTTTTATCTTCTTCTGTTTTTGTATTTATAGCAGTTTCGTTTGTTGTTTTTTTTGTAATTTCAGTGTTTTCTTTGATATTTTGTGCTTGTTCAACAGTTACTATATCTGATGAAGTTGTTTCATTGGCAGCAACTTCTATCAAATGACTATCAATATGCTCTTTAACTGCTTCAAATTTGTTAATAGATGGTTGGGTTCGGAAATAACGAATCTGCCATTCTTTATTGTATGGTTTTACAAAAGATAATAATTCATTATTAGGTGTTAACTGGAAATATAGTTTGTCACCAGGTTTTATTTTACTTATTTCAGGACCATATTTATTAACAGAACTTATAGCTTTTATTAGTTCATATGGCTGATTTATAGTTTGGAAAATATTGTTGATATTGTCACCTGGTTCAACTGTTTGTTCATACCATTCAATATCATTAGATTCTTTTTCTGCAGTAATATTTTCTAATAATTCTTCTTTATCAAATAAATCTGCATCATCAATAGGTTCACTATCAAAACTTTCTGTAGCATATTTATCATCAACATAAATAATACTTTGGACGTCTTGATGGCTATCTGGAAGACGGCCAGTAGTAGTCCATGTATGTTCACTAGCTTCAGACATCTCATTTGGTGTTGGTAATAAGACAGCAGTGAATAATCCTATAGTCATTAGTATACAGATGGCATACATATGATGTTTAGGAATAGGTAGATGCCAATCAGCATTATCATTATTAAAATCACTTTTATTGTTAAAATTTTTCATCAAGACAAACCATCAAAACATTTTACATTTTAACTTTTGTAAATAGTAATACTTTTATAAGACAATATAAATTAAGAAAAGTTTATATTAAATAAATATTAAAATTTAAAAATAAAATTCATAATCATTCAATTTTAACACAACAAAGAGTATTTGATATAGTATAATATCTAATAAAGTTAAATTTTTTTAAGGAGAGTACATGTTTGGAGAAAAGTTTTATAAATATTTAGAAGAATTAAATAATTGGCAAAGTTCATTGTATTCTCTTTGTTTAGCACAAAGATTACTTCCTAATTTTTTATTATATTGTGATACAACAGATAATCATCAAGCTAAAAATTCAATCATTAAAATAATAAGTACAATGTGGATTTTTCATACGGATAAGACAAATCATATAAATTTGGAAGATTTAATAATGGAATTGGAACATTATATTCCGAATCCTACAGAAGATGGTCCTTATGGTGCTTTTCCTGCTCTAGATTTTTGTGTAGCATTGGGGAGTTCAATAAATTCTATTATTAACTATACAGGAGAAGAATCTATAGAAGCTTGTAAAGCATCTGTTTGTACTGTTGCAAAATTTTTAGAAATTCAAGATGAAACTGAATATTCTGATGAAGAATTGTATGAATTACCTTTAATGGAAGAAGAATTAGATTTTCAAGTTTCATTGTTAAAACGTATTAGAAATCAAAAAAGAGAATTTGAATTTTTAGATAACATTAGAAAAGAATTTGAGAGTATAAAGATTTCTAATATTGGTATTTCTATAGAATAGCATTAGATCATAAAAACTTCAGAATTAAATAAACTGAAGTTTTTTGATTTGTAGTCTAACCATAAAAATAATATTACTATTTAAATTGTCTTACCATATTTTTAGATAATTCCATCATTTTGCTTCTTTTGAATAATAGATGAATGGTTTTACCTCCAACTTGTCTCCATAAAATGGTAGCTCTAATACCTGCTAGTATTATAGCTCTTATTTTTTGTTGAATTTCATCCTGTTGCAGATAACTTTTTTTACCATAAATTACGAGATTGCAAAAATGTTTATTTGTAATTTCCTGAAAATATATATCAGCCATACTTGATATAATCCATGGATCTAAAATAACCATTTTATTGATTCTTGCATGATTTTTTACCTCTTCTATTTTATTAAAAATGTTATCTAAAAATCCTGGAACTTTTCTAATCTTTTTTTCTAATGTTAAAAAAAACATTACATATTTTGTTAATTCTGCTGTTGAACTGTTATTTATTCCATTACTTCCAAAAGATTCAATAAAAGAATTATATCCACAAAGCATTTGCTTTGGTTGGTATACATCTTCGACAGAGGTTGGATTATCTATTGAAAGAGCTTTTATTAGAGGTTTAGCATCATCTTCGTTCCATGAACCAAATCTTGACAGACGCTGTACTATTGATGCCGCTTGGCAAATTGCTACAAAACTTAATGTTTGCGAGTTTAAATCTTTTGCCATATAAAATCCTTATTTCTATAGATAAAGTATTATATTAGTATATAGTTAATTATATTTATTATCACTTTATTTCTTTAATCTTGTTTCAATTATGCCACCGCCTAAGCAAACTTCACCATCATAAAGTACAGCACTTTGTCCAGGAGTTACTGCTGCTACTTCATAATCAAAAGTAACTTTTAAGGTATCTTCATCTATTAATTCCGCATAGCAGGGGATATCTTGTTGACGGTATCTGGTTTTTACAGTGCATTTACGAGCTTTAAAAGGTTCACGATCTGTAAAATTTAGATTTTTTGCAATTAATGCACGAGACATTAATCGTGGATGATTGTGACCTTGAGCAACGATTAATTTATTGTTTTCTATATCTTTATCTACTACATACCATGGTTCACTTGTGCTATCTTGTCTACCACCAATACGCAGACCTTTTCTTTGCCCCAAAGTGTGATACATAAGACCATCATGTTCCCCAATGGTTACGCCATCTACAGTAACAATATCACCTTTTTTAGCTGGTAAAAATCTACTTAAAAATTCATTAAATCGTTTTTCACCAATAAAACAAATTCCAGTAGAATCTTTTTTGGTTGCTGTTTTTAAACCTATTTTAGCAGCAATTTTTCTAACTTCTGGTTTTATAATATCACCTACAGGGAATAATGAATGTCCTACTTGTTCATGACTCAAAGTATATAAGAAATAACTCTGATCTTTATTAGAATCGCTACCTCTTAATAATTTAGGTTTTTCTTCAAAAGTTCTTCTTACATAATGACCTGTAGCAATAAAATCTGCACTAAGGTCTTCTAATGCATAGTCTAAAAAGGCTTTGAATTTTATTTCTTTATTGCACAGTATATCAGGATTGGGTGTTCTTCCTGCACCATATTCAGATAAAAAGTTTTCAAAAACTCTATCCCAATATTCTGCAGCAAAATTGATTGTTTTTAACTCTATTCCTATTTTATCAGCAACTGCACGTGCATCTGCTAAGTCGACAGCTGCAGAACAATAAGTATCAGTATCATCTTCTTCCCAGTTTTTCATGAATAAACCAACAACATCGTAGCCTTGCTCTTTTAACAAATAAGCAGAAACGGAGGAATCAACGCCACCAGACATACCAACTACTACTTTTTTTGCACTCATGATTTTTCCTAAAAATAAAAAGAAGAATAAAACAATACAATAAAGAAAAAAGAAAAGTAAAAATGCACCAAAAAGTGCAAACAACCTTATACAATATTAGATTATATGATAATTAATTGTTTTAAGCAATTTTATAGTTAGATTGTTGTTAAGATATCTAAAGAAAATCTTTTACCTTCCCAATAGTCTTTAAAACAGATTTTTACTAATCTTGTTCTAAAATAACTTTCTAAATTTATGATTTCTTCTTTTGTATACCATTTAGCAGATAGAATATCATGGTCAGGATCGTTGCTTACTAGTTTATCAGGTAATAAATCATTTTTTACATAGAAACAATATCTTTGGATTGTTTCATATTCTTTTACATATGTATATATACCGCATAATCCCTGAGGTTCTAATTGTAATCCAGTTTCTTCCAAGATTTCTCTAGAAACTGCTTCTACAAGGTCTTCTTTTGCTTCAAGGTGGCCAGCTGGCTGACCAAATACGGGGTAGGGGCGATCATCAATTTCTGAAACCATAATAAATTTATTACGACATTCAATGATTGCTGCAACTGTTACATAAGGTCTAAATCTTTCTGCCATTATTTTGTATCCTTTTTATAATTGTTGTTGATAGAGCTTAAGTATAACAAAAATCAACTATAAAACAAGAATGCTATTTAGAATTTGGTTCTTATAAATTATGAAGTACTTCTATATATTGGCATAATATATGAATTGTTATAGGTGTTTACCTCTGTGTATAGAAAAATGCACAATTAATGATATATATTGCACAAAGAAATATAGCAATTTATAATTAAGCAAACTCAATAAAAATATTAAGGAAAACCGAATGAATTCTAAAGTTATAATTCCTGCAGATGGACAAAAAATTACTGCAGATCAAAATGGTGTATTAACTGTTCCAAATAATCCTATTATTCCTTATATTGAAGGTGATGGAATTGGTGCAGACGTTACTCCTGCAATGTTAAAAGTGGTTAATGCTGCTGTTTCAAAAGCATATAATGGTGCAAAATCAATTAAATGGATGGAAATTTTTGCAGGTGAAAAGTCTACAAAAGTTTATGGTGAAGGTGTTTGGTTACCTGATGAAACTTATGATTTTATAAAAGATTATTGTGTTGCTATAAAAGGTCCGTTAACAACTCCAGTTGGTGGTGGTATAAGATCTTTAAACGTTTCATTACGTCAAACATTGGATTTGTACATCTGTTTACGTCCTGTACGTTATTTCCAAGGTGTGCCTAGTCCTGTAAAACATCCTGAATTAACTGATATGGTTATTTTTAGAGAGAATGCGGAAGATATTTATGCAGGTATAGAATGGGAAGCTGACTCTGAGGGTGCTAAAAAGGTTATTAATTTTTTAACAGAAGAAATGGGTGTTAAAAAGATTCGTTTCACCGATACTTGTGGTATTGGTGTGAAACCAATGTCAAAAGCAGGTACAGAAAGATTAATTGGTGCTGCATTCCAATATGCGATTGATAATGACCGTAAATCTGTAACTATTGTGCACAAAGGTAATATTATGAAGTTTACTGAAGGTGCATTTAAGAAATGGGGTTATGAATTAGCTGAAAGCAAGTATGGTGCAACAAAGGATGAAAAAGGTGTAGTAAGCTTTAAGAATCCAAAAACTGGTAATACAATAGTTGTTAAAGATTGTATTGCAGATGCATTCTTGCAAAATATTTTATTATATCCAGATAGTTATGATGTTGTTTGTGCTATGAACTTAAATGGCGACTATATTTCAGATGCTTTAGCTGCACAAGTTGGTGGTATAGGTATTGCTCCTGGTGCAAATATCGGTACTGGAGTTGCTTTGTTTGAAGCAACACATGGAACAGCTCCTACATTAGCTGGATTAAAGAAAGCAAATCCTGGTTCAATTATTTTATCAGCAGAAATGTTATTACGTCATATTGGTTGGTTTGAAGCTGCTGATTTAATTGTTGAAGGTATGGAAAAAGCAATAAATAAAAAGACAGTAACAATTGATTTTTATTCACAAATGGAAAATGCAGTATTGCGTTCTACAGATGAATTTGCAGAAGATATTATAGCAAACATGTAAATTATAAAAAAAAAGTTGTTATAAGCGTTTTTTAATTATATAAAGACTTGGATGATATAGAAAAATCCAAGTTTTTTTTTTTTTTTTGCGTGTGTGTTGTTATTACTCTTTTGTGTATTCAATTTGGTATTGAAAATCAAAGAAAAGTAGAAGAAGGAGATTTAAATATGTGCGAAGCTATTGATCAATTAATTGCAGATATTGTTGCTGAAGTTTGACATAAGAAAATAGAGGGGCTACAGTTCTATTAATTTTACCACTGTGAGCTTTATTTGTATAAGATTTTTAATTTGTTCCCTTTTTTGCTAACTGATTTTGTCACGTTTAAAAGAATATAAAGATCTATAGGGTAGATTATATATAGTCTTTTTCTTTATCCATACAGATGCACGAAGAGTCTCTTTTTATATGATTAAAAAATAATAAATGTGAGTTGTATCGCAAATTGTGGATAATAAATATGAACACTTTAAAAACTTGATCCTTGTAAATTGAATAATTGGAAACTTGACTTATAATGTATTGTAATGATTACCTACGACAATTGATAGGATAATATGATGAGATTTGGATTTAAAACAAAGATTATAATAGGATTGGGAACTGTATTTTGTTTTTGTTCGAATGTATATTCAACAGAACTTACAGAAGGTTTGATTAGAATTTGGATAGCTTCGGATAAACCTCATGATGGGATTGTAAAGGTAGGTAAAAAATTTACAGAAGAAACAGGGATTGATATTAAAGTTGAATTTCCCGAAAGAGTAGAATTAAGGTTTGAGCAAGAAGCATCACGTGGTAGTGGTTCTGATATATTTATGTGGGCACATGATCGTATAGGTTTAATGGCAGAAAATAATTATATAGTACCAATTGAACCAAGTGCAAAATTTAAAGAGCGTTTTGCGGACTTGTCATGGGAAGCTGTTAAATACAAGGGTAAGATTTATGCCTATCCAATAGTAATTGAAGCTTTAGGACTAGTTTGCAATAAAGAATTAATAAAAAATGTGCCATCAACATTTGAGCAGTTTATTGAATTAGATAAAACTTATAAAGAAAAAGGAAAGAATGCAATAATATGGGATTATGGTATTCCATATTATACTTATCCATTACTTTCGGCAAATGGCGGATATTCGTATAAGCTAAAAGATAATGGTTATGACTTGACTGATACAGGAATCAGTAATGAAGGGTCAAAGATTGGTATGAACTTTTTACTGAAATTAATTGATAAAAAAGTTTTACCAAGACCTATTAATTATGATTTGTCTGAAAATTCATTTATTCAGGGAAACTCAGCTTGTACCATCAATGGACCATGGGTTTGGTCAATTTATGAAGGTAATGGCATTGATTTTTCAGTTCATGATTTTCCGACAATAAATGGAAATAAACCAAAACCAATGGTGGGTGTTTTAACAGCAAGTATTAATGCGTCATCACCTAATATTGAACAAGCTAAGCTTTTTTTAGAAAATTATTTATTAACAGATGAAGCGTATGCTTTATTAGAGTCTGATCGTACTATAGGTGTAGCGGCATTAAATTCTTATGAACAAAAGCAAGAAAAAGGCAAGTTTGGAAATTTTATAACTGTTACTAAGAAAATAGCAGAAAAAGGTGATGTTATGCCAAATGTACCTTCAATGATGAAGTATTGGTCTTCATTGTTAACAGCTATAAAAACTTCTGTAAGTAAAAAGAAGGATATTGATGACGCTCTTAAAATTGCTGAAAAGAGAGTAAAACAGAACTAAAATTGTCAATTATTAGTATTTTTATGGCTCATTGTGCATAGTTGTTGGTAAAATTGAGAGCTATGCATAATGGTTTTTTATTTTATATATATTTTTTTAGGTGATTTAAACCTTTAAAACTATGAAATAAATAATTCAAAAGATATTCATGACGCTCTCAAGGATGTTTGGACTTTTATTTGAGAATTACTAGACTTGCTAATTGGGCACTATCATTAAATCAATTATCTATTTTAGAAGAAATATGTGATAGGATAACTAAGTATTTATAATTCCCTTATCATAGGGGGAGATGTAGTTTACATACAAACGCGCACACTCTATATAAGTCTCGATTTTTACCATAACTTTGTGCGAAGATTAAATTCATTGATAATGATTTGGTGGAGATGGCGGGATTTGAACCCGCGTCCCAAAAGGCTCCATCTCGATATCTACATGTTTAGTCAGTCTTTTAAGTCTCGTTTCATTGGCGCGGATTGACACGCTCCTCCGAAACCAGTTTGTTTAAATTTAGAGCTTTTTCACCAAACTAGAATACACTCGATCCAATATAAATATCTCAGATGACCACACCTATTGGCAAACATGGGTCCGAGGTAGTCGTCCAGGTTTTTAAGCTGTCACTACAAGGTGCTTTTCGCTGTTATTAAGCAGCTAAAGCGTAAGATTCATCGTTTGCGACTATCTTGTTGAGGCTTTTTAAAGAGGCCAACCTCACCTCTACATGCAATTTTGACTTCACTCTTCCAGTCGAATCCTAATCATCCCCTTTTGAAAAATTACAATAAATAACGTATATTTGAGATTATATTTCTTTTTTTATAAGGTGTCAATTAGCCACGAAGGTTTTTCTTCATAATTCTAGCCTTATCTCTCTGCCATTCACGATCCTTTATTGAATCGCGTTTATCATGAGCTTGTTTACCATGGGCAACGGCAATCTCTAATTTTATAAAACATCTTGACCAATAAAGTTTTAAAGGTATAGCTGTTGAACCTGATTTTTCAATTTGTCCAAATAATTTATCAATTTCTTTTCTGTTTAATAGTAATTTTCTTGTTCTTGTTGGGTCACATATTACATGAGAACATGCTTCTTTTAAAGGGGTAATAGTTGCGCCGATTAAAAAAACTTCACCACGTTTAACTATAACATAAGCATCAACTATGTTAGCTTTGCCAGCTCGTAATGCTTTTACTTCCCAACCCTGTAATTCGATACCGGCTTCTATTCTTTGATCTATAAAATAATCATGGGTTGCTCTTTTATTCAGAGCTATTACATTACTATTATTTGTTTTTTTATTAGTAGCCATTTTTGTACCATTTAATTATATTTATCGATTATTACTTTATTACTTCAGAAGATTATAAACTAAAGATAAATATATGTAAAATTTTATAAGCTTTTAAAAGTTGATTGCATGAAAATACACTGTATAATGTATTAAAAATTTATTACGGAGTTTTATACGGATGGAGCTTATATATTATATTATAGCTTTAGTAATAGGATTAGTTCTTTTAGTGTGGTCTGCTGATAGGTTTATAGATGGGGCCTCTCGTTCAGCAATATATTTTAACATGCCTTCAATTTTAGTTGGTGTAGTTATTGTTGGTTTTGGTACTTCTGCACCTGAGCTTCTTGTCTCATTATTGGCAGGTATTGATGAAAAATCAAATTTAGCATTGGGAAATGCCATAGGATCAAATATTGCTAACATAGCTTTGATACTAGGTGCAACAGCTATTATTCATCCAATAATAGTACATAAACGAATTTTAAAAAATGAGTATGTGCAACTTTTTGTTATAAATTTGATAATATCCTCTTTTATTATTTTTGAACAAGGCATTTCTCGGTTATCAGCTATCATTATGTTTACTATTTTATTTTTAACTATGACCTATACGATATTGAGAAGTCTTCGTTATCATAAAAAACAACAAGCTCTAAATAAAGACGCAGTAGATAATGAAATTGTGAATTTAAAAAAAGAAGATATAAAAATAGGATTAGCACTTTTTTGGTTATTAGTTGGTATTACTATTCTTGTATTAAGCTCAAAAATATTAGTGTGGGGAGCTGTTGGTGTTGCTCAAACTTTCAATGTTTCTGAAGTGATAATTGGATTGACTATAGTTGCAATAGGAACATCTTTACCAGAATTAGCTTCTTCGATAGTTGCTGCCAAAAAAGGGGAACAAGATATTGCAATAGGGAATGTTATAGGTTCAAATATTTTTAATTTAACGGCTGTAACAGGTATAGCAACTATAGTGACACCTATTGAAAATATTGATAAAGTTATAATTTATCGAGATATTTCTTTAATGATATTTTTGACAGTTACGTTGTTTGTTTTTGCTTATCCTCAAGCTAAATTTAATTCTGAAAAAGGTTTTATATCAAGATTTAAGGGTGGTGTATGGTTATTGATATATGTTTTATATACTTTATATTTAATATATGAAATAATCCAAAATGGCAACCTAAAATAGTATGTTATAGGGGATAATATGCAGACAGTAAGATTTGAAGATATTCGTGATTATCCTAAATATTGGGCGTATGATTTAACCCCAGCTCCTTTTTTACCAATGAGTAAAAAGGAAATGGATCTATTAGGGTGGGATAGTTGCGATATTATAATTGTTACAGGTGATGCATATATCGATCATCCTAGTTTTTGTACAGCGATAGTGGGGCGTTATTTAGAGTCTTTTGGTTACAGAGTTGGGGTTATTTCTCAACCTGATTGGCATTCAAAAGATGCTTTTATGGAATTAGGTCGTCCAAATTTATTTTTTGGTGTTAATGCTGGTAATATGGATTCAATGATAAATCATTATACAGCAGATAAAAAAATAAGAACAGATGATGCTTATACACCAAATAATATAGCTGGTAAAAGACCTGATAGAGCTGTTACTGTTTATTCTCAAAGAATAAGAGAAGCTTATAAAGATATTCCTGTGATTATTGGGGGGATTGAAGCCTCTTTAAGACGTATTGCTCATTATGATTATTGGTCAGATACAGTAAAAAATTCAGTTTTAGCAGATTCAAAAGCAGATATTTTAGTATATGGTAATGGTGAAAGGCCTCTTGCTGAAATCGCTTATCGCTTATCCTTAGGTGAAAGTGTTAAAACAATTCAAGATGTGAGAGGAACTGCCGTAATGGTAAAGGATGCTTTACCAGAGTGGTTTGGTATTGATGAGCGTTCTGTGGACCATAGTGCTGTAATTACTCCTTTACCAAAAATCAATCCTTATTGTGTAGGTTGTAGTCAACTAGATGAACGTATAAACTATCAAGAAAAGTCTAAACCAAAAGTTAAAACACATGATTTAGAATATATAATTCTCCCTTCTGCTGAAAAAGTTAAACAAAATAACCTTTTATATGCCCATGCGGCAAGAATTTTTATTCAAGAAACAAACCCCGAATGTGCCAGAGCTTTGATGCAGAAACACGGGGAACGATATGTATGGGTTAATCCACCAACTGGGGTTTTAACAACTGAAGAATTAGATTATGTTTATGCTTTGCCATTTAAAAGAATTCCGCATCCTATATATAATGGGCAAGAAATACCTGCATATGAAATGATTAAAAATTCAGTATCAATTATGAGAGGGTGTTTTGGAGGTTGTAGTTTTTGTTCTATAGTTGCTCATGAAGGTAAAAGAATTCAGAGCAGATCTCAGGAATCAATTTTGACTGAATTATCAGAAATTAGTGAAAAAACTCCTGGTTTTACAGGTGTGATTTCTGATTTAGGTGGTCCTTCTGCTAACATGTATATGTTAGGTTGTACAAACGAAAATGCTAGAAAGGTTTGTCGTAAACCATCATGCTTATATCCAGAACCTTGTAAATATTTAAATACAGATCATAGTAAATTAATTGAACTCTACCGTGCTGCACGTTCTTTACCATTCATTAAAAAGATTTTAGTGGCCTCTGGTGTGCGCATTGATTTAGCTCTTTTAGATAAGAGATATATAAAAGAATTGGTGATGTATCATGTGGGCGGTTATTTAAAAATTGCACCTGAACATACAGTAGAAAGCGTTTTACGTTATATGTTAAAACCAAATACTTCTGTTTATTATAAATTTAAAGAATTATTTGAAAGTTATTCTTCAAGTGCTAGTAAAAAACAGTATTTAATACCATATTTTATGGCATCTCATCCTGGTTCTACTTTGGAATCTATGGTTAAATTATCATTATGGCTTAAGAAGAATGATTTTAAAGTTGATCAGGTCCAGAACTTTTATCCAACGCCAATGGCTGGCGCTAGTACTATGTATTATACTGGTATTAACCCTTATGAAGAGATTACATCTAAAACAGTTCCAAGCATTTTTTCTGCAAAAGGTGAAATATCAAGAAGGACCCAAAAGGCTATTTTGCGATATCATGATAGTGCAAATTATAAAGTTATTAGAGATGTTTTATTAGAATTAAAACTAGATCATCTGATAGGTCGTACTAAAGATTGTTTGGTTCCACCTGCAGAACGAGGAGAGTATACGAAAAAATATGTAAACACAAATTTTCGAATGAAAAATAAAGTAGATACTAATAAAAGGTCAAAGAAAAAATAAACTGATATATAGTAGTTAAAGTTTTGAAGAGAACGATAACCATTTAGTTTTGATTAAAATAACGGAAATTTCAGAAAATGAAAAAAATAATGAATTTTAAAATATATGTTGTTTTTATGTTTGTGTTTTGTATTGGTTGTTTAGCTGGTTGTAAAAAGAATGAAGAAGTGTCTATTTACGATAAAGATATAATTGGTATTGATGAAAATCATGATGGTATTCGAGATGATATAGTCCAAAAAATGAATAAAGAATTTAAAGGAGCTGTTACTTTAGATGAACAAAAAGTTCTTTTAGATCATGCTAGGAATTTTCAAGAAATTTTGCAAGTTGATTTGAATAACAGAACGGCTGTTCTATTAGCAAGAACTCATCTTGATGATGTTATGAATTGTGCTATTCTAGTATTTGGAGATGGTTTTAGATACAATAATTATACAATTATGATGACTCAATTGCGTCAATGGTATTTTAATACCCCTGATAGAAAGCAAAAGCACCAAGAATTTATAATGCGTACAAAAGAATATCTTTATGAATCTCTTCCACTTGAAGGTGCTAATACCTGCAGTTTTGAATTCTCAGAAGGATTAAAGCAGGAAATTCAAAGAAGAAATGAAGAAAAAGAAAAGATCCAAAAAAATAATGATTAGGATTTTATGTATTTTTTTTATAAAAAAAGAGCCAAATGTTTTATGTAATAAATATATTTGTTACATTTAATGTGTTACCTTTATTACAAAAATTTAATAAAGAATTTACAAACATTAAAAAATATGACAAGTGCTTTTGTTTTTTCTTTTATTTCTATTTATATTATATTGATATGTGAGTGCTTCTTTTAGTATTCAATGAATTATATTAGTAAAATATTTAGATAATGAGAGCCACTATATGAAATCTTCAGACTTCTTATCAAAGGTTAATATAAGAAACATATCACTAATATGGAGAATATATTTATCTTTTGTATTGGTAATATTAGTGTTTATGCTTACATCTTTTGTATCTGTTTATTATCAAAAATCAATAAATATTGCATTTTCGGCAGTAGAAAAAGAAGCAATTCCTATCAATGTAAAAGCTTCGGACGTAAACGTTGAAATGTTATCTGCGCATCAGCAGTTATTAAAGGTAATAAATGCAAAGTCTGTAGATGAAATTGAAGAACTTGCTCCAGTTTTAGAATTAAAGAGAAAATCTGTCCTTGAAAAGGTTAAAGATTTAGAAAATGTTGTGAAAATAGCTAATTCATTAGAACAATCAAAGGCTGGAGAAAGCATTTCTAAAGACGTTACTCTTTTGAAAACTAAGGTTGAAGAGTATTTATCTAGAACAGAAGGTTTTTCAGATCAGTTAAAGAATTTTATAATTATAAAGAATAAATTAAATGTTCAGCAAGCTGACATTCAAACATTATTGAGTTTAATTAACAGTGAATTAGAAAGAGCAAAAATTGAAAATTTGGGTGATTCATTTATTGAAACGCTGATAAGAGAATTTACTGAAGTTAAAGTTCGTTTAGAACAGAAATTAAATGCAGCTTTTAAAATGAACAAATCAATTGATGTTATAAATTCTTTTTATGAAAATCAAATAACATTAAATGAATTACGAGCAAAGTATGAAGAGTTGTTTTTTGAAGTACCAAAATTAGAATTTAACTTAGAATCTATATATTTATTACCATTGTATAACGCATGTACTGAAAAAAGTGGTGTTTGGTATAAAACATACGAAGTAATGAAAGATAAGGAAGATGTTGAAGATAAATCAAGAGATAGTGAAAAAATTATTGCTGAAGTGCAAGAAGTTTTAAACAACATTCAAAAAAATTCAAATGCGTTTGTTGTGGATGCATCTGATATTGTACACAATAGTATTTCTACTTCTACAGTTATAGTTGTAATAAGTTTAATTATTACAATACTAGTTGTTGTAATAATATCTTTAGTTTTAGGTGTAAGTATCAAGAAACCTATGAATTATTTGATGCAAGTTATGGATAAAGCAGCCGAAGGTGATTTGTCTCAATCTTATGATGATGTATCAAAGGATGAATTTGGTAATATTGGTGCTGGATTGAATAAGATGATTCACCAAACTAGAGAGGTTATTAGTAAGCTTGTAGTTGTTGTAAATGATTTAAAGAATACAGCTGAAAATAATGCATTGGTTGTAAAAGAATCAAATGAAGCTTTGGAAATAGAAAGAAAAGAATCATTCATGGTGGCTAGTTCTACCGCAGAATTAGAACAGACATTATCACAAGTTGTTGAATCAGCACAACGTACATTAGATGAAGTTATAAATGTTGGCAAAGTTTCAGAAATTGGTCGTCAAGTTATGAGTGATAATATTACAACAACTCACACTCTTGATGCAAAATTAAAAGAAACTTCAGATGCAATTACTAAAGTTAATGAAATGGGTGAAGATATCGGTAATGTTGTTTCTGTCATTCGTGGTATCGCTGAACAAACTAACTTATTAGCATTAAATGCAGCGATTGAAGCAGCAAGAGCTGGTGAACAAGGTAGAGGTTTTGCGGTAGTGGCTGACGAAGTAAGAACATTAGCAAATAGAACAAGTGAATCAACAAAACAAATTACATCAGTAATTGAACAGTTGAGATCAACTATATCTAAGGCTGTTAATGTAATTGCTTCATGTAATGCAGAAATGGAAAATTCATTAAAGCAAACTTCTAAAGCTAATAGCTCAATAGAAGAAATTATGGGATGTATATCTTCAATTGATAGCATGAGCCAGCAAATTGTGGAATCTGCTCATGAACAGGAAATTGCAACACGTGAAATTAACAAGAATATTACACGCATTAGTGAATTGTCAGAACGTAATTGCGAAGGCATGGAAGGTATTCAAAAATCAAGTAATAATCTTGATAAGATTGCGAATGAGCAGACTGCAATTATTAACAGGTTTAGATTATAGTTAGTTGATGTAGTTATCGAGTTTAATAACCTCCTTCATTAACCATGTAGGAGGTTATTTTTTACTAATAGTTACAGACTTGATCCTACATTCCGCAGTTGAATTGAATATTTAATAATTGTGATTTATATCAAAAT
>JBJFGR010000046.1:0-3224 GCA_051892875.1 Succinivibrionaceae bacterium | reverse complement strand
ATTATTAACAATTTGTATAATTTTATAGTTTTTTATAGATCCTAATTAGCGGTGATAAGTATATTTAAAAATATTTTAACAAAATTGTAAAAAAAAAGTGATCTATCATCAAAAATTTGTAATAATTTGTTGATGTAAAATCATTTTACAAACATAATTGTTTTCAGTAGGTTTGAAAGCTTTATTTTTTCAAGCTTAACAGAAAATAAGTAACAATTTCAAAATGTTAATCAGAGGACATTATGACAAAAATTCAATTAATTGAAAACATAGCTGAAAAGAGCAAGCTATCTAAGAAAGATTCAGAATTAGCATTGAATGCTTTTATTGAAACTGTAAAAGAAACTTTAGCAAAGGGAGATGAAATTACTTTAGTTGGTTTCGGTACATTTAAGACTACTGCAAGAAATGCACGTGCAGGCAGAAATCCTAAGACTGGTGCGGCAGTAGAAATTCCAGCATGCAAAGTACCTAAATTTACACCTGGTAAATTATTGAAAGAAGCTGTAAACGTTTAACAAGAAATTCTTGAATTTTTTAGTAAAAGCACACAGATGTGTGCTTTTCGATATTAATAAGAAGCATATTTTCAAACTAATATTTAAATTTTCTACAGTATAAAGTATAATTAACCACATTTGAATGAACGATAAGTTTTGTACTTATTGAAGCGATGATAGTTTAATTAATATTTCTAGTATAACTAGTAAATCGGAGCAGTTTATGTTGACAGATAAACTCCGTGAAGGAGCAACGGGGCCAATAGCAAAAATAATTTTCGGAACAATTATTGTATCTTTCGCTGTGGCTGGCGTAGGTAGCTATTTAATGCCAAAGGTTGATATGAATCCTGTAAGGGTAAATGGTAGACCTATAACTCAGAGCGAATTAGATAGTCAATATCGTATAGAAAAGAATAAGCTCGAACGTCAATTAGGCGAACAATTTTCAGAACATGCAAAAGATCCTGTATTTTTAAAAGGTTTACGTAATAGCGTTTTAGAAAAAATGATTGGCGAAACAGCATTAACTGATCACTTATATAAAAATGGTGTAGAAGTTCATGGGGATCTCGTAAAGAGTGTTATTGTAACAATGCCTGAATTTCAGATAGATGGCAAATTCGATCAAGAACAATATAAAAATGTTTTAAGTAGAGCTGGTTATACTCCTCAAACTTTTGGAGAAGCTCTTAGAACAGATATAGCAAATAACATTTATAAGTCTTCAATTATAAGTTCTGAATTCGCATTACCGAATGAAGTAAATTACATGGCTAATTTATTGACTGAAGAACGTGACTTCTTAAAAATAGAAGCTAATATTGATACATATACTAAAGGCTTAACTGCAACAGATGAAGAACTTCAAGCTTATTATGAATCACATAAAGATAATTTCTTAAATAGCGAAGAAGTAAAAATATCTTATATATTTTTAAATGGTAGCGATTTAGCAAAGGAAGTTAAATATACTGAAGATGATTTAAAAAATTTCTTTAACTTACATACTGAATTATATGTTGTACCAGAAAAAAGAGTTGTTGCTCATATTTTACTAACTGGTGACGATGCAGAAAACAAAATTAAAGAAGTTGAAGCAAAATTAAAATCAGGTGAAAGTTTCGAAGCATTAGTAAAAGAATATTCCGAAGATACTACTTCTAAAAATGAAAATGGAGTGTTGCCACCTTTCTCAAGAGGAAACATGGACTCTTCATTTGAAAAAGTAGCTTTCAATTTAAAAGTTAATGAAATTTCAGAACCTATTTCAACTCAGTATGGTATGCACATCATCAAATTGTTGAATGTAGAACCTGAATATCACCAAAAATTTGAAGATGTTAAACAATCTGTAATTGATGCATATACAAAGCAACAGAGACATGAATTGTACTTGGATAAAAGACAAATCATTGCTGATACATCATATGAAAACCCTGATTCTTTAGATGCAACAGTAACAGCGGTTAATACTAATAAAGATGGTTCAACATCTGAAATATTAAAAATTCAGACAACAGGATTCTTATCTAAGAAAACAAAAGTTGAAGCACCTTTATCTGATGATAAAGTTCTATCGCAAATTTTTAGTCAGGAATTAAGAGAAAGCGGAAATAACTCTGAAGTTATTGATCTAGGTGAAAATGCTTTAGTTGTAATTCATATTGACGATTATAAAGCTCCTATACCAAAAGCTTTTGAAAAAGTAAAAGCAGAAGTTCAAAAAGCTGTACTTAATGAAAAAGCAGTGGCTAAATCTAATTCTTTATTTAAAGAATTATTAGATTCTATAAATAGTGGTAAAGGTTATTCTTCATTTGAAAAAGATGGTTTAATTATAGTTAAACCAAAAACTACCTATACAAGAATGTCTCCTAATGACGATAATTCATTGTTAGATAATCTATTTACAATGCCTCATGCAGTTGACGGGAAAGTTGTTGCTGAAAAGTTTGAAGATGCAAATGGTAATAATTATATATTAGTTTTGACATCTGTTAAACAACCTGAATTGCAAGATGACAGTAGTAGGTCTGAATTTTTAAAGATACAGCTTACTAATGTTAATACACAAAATGAAGATATAACAGCTATAGCTGCAGCTAGAGAATTATCTGATGTAAAATACAATACAGATAAAGACTATCTAAAACAAGTAGATAATACTGAATTTTAGAAAAAATTCTAAAATTGAATTTATAATTAAGCACTTTGATTTTAAATCGAAGTGCTTTTTATATGAATAACCTAAAAATAGCAACTATAAACCTAACTCTTTAAAAGTTTACATTATCTAATTATCCTAAACATTTAATTTTTATTGTATGTTTCTCTCCATTTTTATTTGAGTATAATATTGATAATATACTTAATTTCGCATTAAAAAAATTTAATTTTCCATTATAGCTACCATGTTATTTTTCTATAAAGTTATACTTAAATCTACGAAGAAATTAATATTTAAAAAAATGAGTCATCGTGCATATGTGTGGGTAAAACATAAAGACTCTTAGTGGTTTTACCCTAAAGATCTTTCTCAGATCTTTCTGTTCTTTTAAAACTAAAAATTGAACAAACATTTCAATTCTACATTTTTGTAGTTGATCAAAAACAAAAAAGGAATGTGAAATGGTTTCTGTTTCTAGTTTATTAAAGAAATTGAAACGTCAATAACTCTATTATAGATTCTTGGAAATTTGTTAAAAATTCTTTAGGTATTTA
>JBJFGR010000045.1:0-16767 GCA_051892875.1 Succinivibrionaceae bacterium | reverse complement strand
AAAATAATATGCATGTTACATAAAATTAATTATAATACATTCATGTTTGTATGTTTTTTTAAGGAAAAAAAATGGTTAGAAAAACAAGAGAAGAAGCTCAAAAAACAAAAGAGTCTATTATGGATATTGCTCTTGATATCTTTTGTGAGAAAGGTTACGAAAAAACAAATCTTAGTGATATTGCAAAACGTGCTAATGTTACAAGGGGAGCTATATATTGGCATTTTGAAAATAAAGATGAATTATTTATTGAAATTTGGAAAAAACTTATAAATAAATCAGATAACATTTTTTTATCAAATAATATATCATTTACTGAAGATGATTCACCTTTAGAACTTTTAAGATTATCAATATTCAATGCCTCTAGCTTTTTATCTAGTAATGACAACATTGCTTTTTTAAAAATTATTTTATCAATTCAATACGGAAAGCAAGGTTCTAAAAGAATAAAGAACATGGTAAATAACATTCATAATGATTTTAAAAACAGATATAAAAAGCTTCTCCAAAAAGCAGCAGAAAAACATGAAATCGATGAATTTTCTAATATAGATTTCTTGTTAAATTATATAAAAGCTATTTTAGATGGCTATTTACTATCTTATATCATAGGTGAAAATAATGATATTATCAATAAAGTTGAATTAATAGCCAATATGCTTATTCACAATTTAAAAAACATGCATAACTACCAAAAAATTCAATTAAATTAAATAAATAACTTTATGTTTAAAATTTTTGACTTATACTTAAAAACCAAAGATAAGGCTCTTCGTGCATAGTTGTGGGTTGAAATTGAGAGCTCTGCACCTATGCCCCCTTATTTATACAATTCTCATCCCTTTATCTCCTCTGTTGGAAAGAGAAATTTCTATATTCGACAACGACAAGAATGACTCTTATAAGGATGTAAAGATACCTTTAAATACCTAAAGAATTTTTAACAAATTTCCAAGAATCTATGATAGAGTTATTGATGTTTTCAAATTTCTTTAATAAAGTAGTAGCAGAAAACATTTCACATTCCTTTTTTGTTTTTTTATGCAAATACAAAAATACAGAATTGAAATGTTTTTTCAATTTTTAGTTTTAAAAGAACCCAAAGATCAGTGAAAGATCTTTAGGGTAAAACCACTAAGAGTCGTCATATTTTACCCACACATATGCACGATGACTCAAAAAAAGAAGTATTTTGGATGGAAATATTGAATAAAATTCTATGTATTATTTGTACTTATAATACATGCATATGAATTTTTAGCGATAATATTGGTATTTAACTAATTTTCGTGTGTAATGCTGTAAATAAAATAGTATTATTGATTTAAATTTCAATAGTACATATAATTGAGATCCATACTAATGACAAAATTAATTATAAGGATTTAAAATGAAAAAATTAATGGTATTAACCTTAGCACTATTTTCTGCTTCTTTATACAACACTTCTAATGCTGCTGAACCTGAAACTGGTTATATAGGAATTAGAGGAGGTTGGGGGCATGTTGAATATCCA
This sequence comes from Succinivibrionaceae bacterium, assembly GCA_051892875.1. GTDB lineage: Bacteria > Pseudomonadota > Gammaproteobacteria > Enterobacterales > Succinivibrionaceae > JBJFGR01. Next base: position 15,248 of record JBJFGR010000045.1, on the reverse strand, counting down.
TCTTCGCAAAGACTAAGCAATGTATATAGCATAGATGAAAATAATGGTTTTGGTGGTGGTTTATACACTGGTTATAATTTTTCTAAATTTTTTGGTTTAGAGTTAGGGTATGATTATTTTGGAAAATTTTCAAATCTTGTAGGTAATGCAGAACATGAATACAAAGTTCATGGCCTAAGTCTAGCTACTGTTGTTGCTTTACCATTTAATGATAATGGTGATGACTTATTCGTTAAATTAGGAGCTTTACATTCCAACATTAAAGATTCTTTTGCAGATTCTACACAATCAAAAGTTTCACCTTTATTAGGTGCAGGTGCAAGAGTTGCTTTTGGTGATTTTCTTGTGAGATTAGAATACGATTGGTCACATAAAATAGCAACTTATGATAAGTTTGGTTACAATCCTGATTTACACTACACATCACTAGGCTTTGAATATAAATTTGGTGGAAAAACTCCTGAACCTATAGTTGAAGCAAAACCTGCTGCACAAACTCCTCAACAAGAACCTAAGAAAGAAGTCATATCAAAGACAATTACATTAGAATCTTCTGCATTATTCGGTTACAATAGTTCAAAGTTATCATCAAAAGGTAAACAGTCTATTTCAAAAGTAACAAATGAAATCAAAGACAATAATATTCAAGACATAAAAATTAAAGTTGAAGGTCATACAGATAGAATAGGTTCTGAAAAGTATAATATGGAATTATCAAAGAAAAGAGCCCGTTCAGTTGTTGAAGAATTTATATCAAATGGTATAGAACCTTCATCAATTACTGCTGAAGGATATGGTGAATCTTCACCTGTAACAGGTCACACATGTAATAAGTTTAAAGGAAAGAAACTTATTGAATGTCTTGCACCAGATCGCCGTGTTGAAGTAAAATTCAATGGTTTAAAAACATACACTGAATAACAATTAATCATTATCATGTGGGGGTTATCATACCCCCTTTTAGTTTTTATCTTATGAAAACATTTTTACGTTCTCTTGTAAGTTTTATTAAAATTTTCTTTGTTAATATATTAGATAGTAATATATCTTTATTTGCAGCTTCTTTGTCTTATTCAACAATTATTACTTTTGTTCCTTTAGTTGCTACAGCTATTAGCATATGTTCTAAGATTCTTTTTTTTCAAAAATATCAAACAATAATCGAAAATTTTATTATAGATAACACTTTACCTGAATATGGAAAAATCATAAGACAAAATATAATATTTTTTATTGATAACGCCTATAACTCATCACTAATAGGCTTTTGTATTTTTGTAATGTTTTCTTTACTACTGTTTAGAAAAATAGATATTGTTATACACCGAATAATCAATATAAAAATAAATAGATCTTTCACAAAAACATCTTTATTATATTCAATGTTTTACTTATTAACACCCATAATGATATTTGTTTTTCTTGGATCAATTTCTTATATAATAACATTTGAAGTCATATACAAATTTGAAACCTATGTAAATAATTTTTTTTATTTTGACATGATTGAAATGACACCATATATAATTCTTTTTTTATTTTTATTTTGTTTATATAAATTTATCCCATCTCAAAAATTTAAAGTAACAAGTATTCTAATATCTACTATAGTAACCATGTTTTTACTTGTTTTAACCAAAAATTTCTTCACATTAATTATTACAGATTTCACATCATACTCTTTTATCTATGATGCTTTTGCTATCGTGCCAATTCTCCTACTTTGGATCTATATTATTTGGTATATAATTCTTTGTGGTTTATGCTTAATAAAAACATTAAATACAATCATGAATTAACAACAGATTCACTAGATGAATACCACCTATCAATAATTTTATCAACAATTTGTGGGTAATTTTGTAATATACTCTTAGATGTATACTGACAAAGTTGTAATATATCACTATCCCTAAAAATATCAGCTGCTTTAAACTCTAATACACCTGTTTGTCTTGTTCCAAGAATATCACCAGGCCCCCTTAATTCTAAATCATATTGTGCTATTTCAAAACCATCTGAAGTATTTTTTATTATTCCCAACCTTTTTTTAGCAACATCGCTAATATTACTATTACAAAGAAGACAACAATAAGACTCTTTATCACCTCGACCAACACGCCCTCTCAGTTGATGTAATTGCGCCAATCCATACCTATCCGCGTTTTCTATTACAATTAAAAATGCATTAGGAACATCCACACCAACTTCAATAACAGAAGTAGCAACTAAGATATCTATTTTTCCATCTTTAAATTCGCTCATTACTTTGTATTTTTCTTGATTCTTCATTTTTCCATGTATTAAGCCTATTTTAATATTAGGAAGTTGTTCTGATAAATATTCATACGTTTCAACCGCACTTCTACAGTCCAAATTATCAGATTCTTCAATTAATGAGCAAACCCAATATACCTGTTTTTTTTCCATACAATTCACCCTAATACGATCTATCAATAAAGATTTTGAATCTTCATAAACTAAAAGAGTTTTTATTGGGATTCTACATTTTGGTTTTTCTTTAATAGTAGATATTTTAATATCCATATACAATGTTTGAGCTATTGTTCTGGGTATAGGGGTTGCTGTCATTGATAAAACATGAGGAGAAAACACACTCTTATTTCTCAATTGTGATCGCTGGTCTACACCAAATCTATGTTGCTCGTCAATAATAACAACCCCTAAATTATAATATTCAACATTTTCTTGAAAAATAGCATGAGTGCCAATTACGATAGAAAATTCATTAGTAGATATTGATTTTAATATAGCTTTTTTTTGCGATAATGAATGTTTTCCTAATAATAATGTTATATGATCTTTATATTCTGGCAATAAAGAAATTATGCTAGAATAATGTTGTTCTGCTAGAATTTCTGTTGGCACAAGAAAAGCTACTTGTACTTTATTATAAAGAGCTTGAAGAATCACTAGTATAGCTACTAACGTTTTACCACAACCAACATCCCCTTGAATTAATCTATTCATTGGTATGCCAGATTGTAGATCATCACAAATATCGTTGTATGCTTTTATCTGTGAACTCGTTGGCTCAAAAGGAAGTCTTTTAAAAAACTCTCTCTCTATTTTTTTATTTATCTTAAATTTGTAAGATGATTCTTGCTCCTGTTTTTGTTTAAATTTCATAATCGATAATTCATATGCAACAAGCTCTTCAAAAGCAACCCTTTTATGATACACAGAATTATGATTTTTCATAGAATCTTTACAAGATAGTTCTGGAAAATGGATACTATATATGGCATCAATTAAAGTTATTCTATATGGATTTAATTCTAAGGGTAAAAGTTCTTCAATCCCATTTTTTTTTGAATATTCAATACCCTCGTTAATCAATCTCCTCATTTGGTTCATTTTTATTGTACCTGTTAATGAATAACAAGGTGTTAAACTTTTATCTAGATTTTCTAAAAATTCAGGATTTGACATTTGTAGATTACCATTAAAAAAAGATATTTTTCCAAAAATAAAATAACTTTTTCCAACTTGAATCTTTTTTACAAGATATACAGAAAAATTAAACAAGGTTATATTAATGTTTCCTGTCCCATCACTGACAAGATAAGTGATTCTAGATTTCTTTCCAGTTGAGATACTAGAATTAATAATTTTTGCAAAAATTGTAAACTCTTCACCAACTTGTAATAGATCTATTCTTGTTACTTTTGTTCTATCTTTATAATCAGAAGGAAATTTTAATATTAAATCAAAAACATTAGATATACCTGTTTTCGACAATAAATCTACTGTTTTATCACCAAAACCTTTCAATAAAGAAATAGAACATTTAGATAAATCTGTGTCGTTTATAACAATTTTCTGAGCAACCATTGAGCACCCAATTTTTTTACTCTAATTAAAATCTTTTTTACTTCCTCTGGATAATCATCAATATTTTGAATATCATTTGATGATTTAATTAATACAGTATGTTTCAATAAATAATTTCTTTCATGCATTAATTTTTCTTGAAGATGATGATGCAAATCATGTACTAGCAAGCCATTCTCTAAATCTAACCCCCATGCTCTTGGATTTAAATTATTTCCTGTAATTAATGCATACTTATTATCAACAGTCATACCTTTTACATGAAATGTATTTTCTCCCTTTTTCCATAAATGAATATGTAACAAACCATTATCAATATACTTTTGATGAGACTGCACAAATTCTTTTAAATTCTGTTCATAAATATATGGCACAGCGCCTATTTTATTAAAATTTTCACCTGGTCTTATAAAAAAGTCATTAGCTTCCTTATCTCCAACAATTATGGATATTTTAATATTATCTTCTAATGATTTATTTATTCTTTTTAACAAAGGTTTTGGAAAATTAAAATATGGCGTGCAAATAAAAATATCATCACTTGCACATGAAATCAAATTTAGAATAGTAGCATTTAATAAATTCTTGTTTTTTCCTAATCCTACTAAAGGGGTAATTCCAACATGTTTATCATCAATATTTTCATTAATAAAATGGTAACAAGATTTAGTTAATATTTTTCTAAAATCTTTTATTTCTTGATTTATATCTTTAACACTTGGTATATCCTTTTGATTAATATCTTGTACAGCATTATTTTGATGAAAAACACACGTACAATAATTACAAATAGCATCAGCTAAATTAGGTGAATATATTTCATGATAGCGATCTAATCTGTAATTTTCCAAATTGTGCATATACACATTATTGATACTTGCCCCACTATAAATGACGGTATCATCAAAAACAAACCCCTTTAAATGCAAAACACCAAAAATTTCTCTCTTTTTTACAGGTACACCATATATTATAGGATTAACAGTGTATTTTTTGGCCATTTCTTGATACCATGCACTATTTCCTTTTTGATCTCCTTTCCCTATTAATCCTCTTTGAGCTCTATGAAAATCTACATATATTCTGATATATAATTTGTGATTTCTATTTTTTGCTTCATAAAGAGCATCAAGAATTTTTTGTCCCATTTCATCATTTTGCAAATAAAGAACACATATACAAATTCTTTTTTTAGCTGTTAATATATGATTTATAACTTGCTCACAAAATCGCTTTGGATACTCTAATATAGTATATTCATTTGGATCAACAGCAATCTTAGGAAGAGACTCTATTTTACCCCTAGCACTCAATATATTCGGATAAAATATTTTTTTAATTATATTCTTAATCATTTGTATAACCTATTATATAGCCATTGTTGCCTTTATTAACCACTTTATTTCAATATCACTTAAATGATCTTTTACAATATCTCTAACCTTTGAGTGATAATCGTTTATCCATTTTATTTCATCTTTAGTTAATAACTTTAAATCTATTAATCTAGTATCAAAAGGAACATATGTTAGAGGTGATAAATGCAGCATATCTCTATTTAAATAATCAGAAACATATCTCTCTACCACACATAGATTTTCACATCTTATTCCATATTGATTCTCTTTATAATATCCTGGTTCTACAGAAGTAACCATTCCTTCTTTTATTACACAATATTTTGCTCTTGGAGATAAATGAACCGGACCTTCGTGTACATTCAAAAAATGTCCCACTCCATGACCTGTACCATGGTCATAATCTAAACCAACTTCCCATAAGTATACTCGTGCGAATGCATCTAATGCTACAGTGGATGTTCCAATAGGGAAATTTATACGATGTAAACTAATCAACCCTTTTAAAACCCTTGTAAAATTTTCTTTAATTTCTGGTGTAACACCTTTGCCAACAACAACTGTTCTTGTAATATCTGTTGTTCCATCAATATATTGTGCACCGCTATCCAAAAGATATATAGGATCTAAACCTAAAATTCTAGGTTTCCCCATATGTGAGTAATTGTAATGAATATATGAAGAATTAGGACCTAAAGCTGAAATTGCATCAAAACTATCTTCAACATATAAATCCTGTTGTGCTCTAAAAAACGCAACTTTTTCTGCTAAATCAGCTTCTGTTAACTCACCTTTAGCATCTTCATCTGTAGAATTAATAAACTTAGCACATTCATTTTCTAGCCAACATAAAAATTTACACATAGCAATACTGTCTCGATAATGAGCTTTTCTAAAACCATCAATTTCTATGTGATTTTTTATAGCTTTAGGATATTCGCATAAATCCATAGCAAATGTTATTTTAACATTATAATTGTTTAAATTCTCTATAATCCACGCATTTGTTGAAGATGGATCTAATATAACTGAATTATTATTTTTTCCGAGTCTCTTTAGTGCACTCAAAAACTCTTTCTCTGCAAATAGATCAATTGAACCACAATGATGTTGTAATTTAACTAATTCTTGCATAGGAAATTTATCAACATCGCTGAATAATTCTACATTTCCTGATGAATAAACTATTGCAAAAGCGTTTACTATTGGTAAATTAGGTATATCCCTACCTCTTATGTTTAATAACCAATTTACAGATTCACTTTTCGAAATAATGGTACAATCAATTTGTTTTTCTAACAAATCTTCTGCGATATTCTTTATTTTTTCAGAACTTGGATATCCATTATATTTGTCATCATAAATAAAAAAAGGGGGCGTTGGTTCTTTTTCCCGTTCACTCCATATCTCATCAACTAAATTCTTAATAGAATGCTTTATAATAATCTTTTTACCTTGAAGATTTGTTCTAATATCAGTCAAAAATTTATAGCTAGAACATTTATAATCAAGTGCAACAACCTGATTTTCATGTAAATTTTTTATTAAAATGTCTTCAAGTTTAGTTTCATTTGAATGATATACATCAAAAAAGATAGAAGGTACTTGATTTTTTGCTTGTAAAACATATCTGCCATCAGTAATAATCGCATTCTTTATATTTTTATCTTTAAAAATAATAACAATACCAGCAGACCCTGAAAAACCAGAAATATAAAATAAACGCTCTTTATCTTTAGATACATACTCACTCAAATGTTCATCAGCTCTATTAACAATTAATGCATCAATATCTTCTTGTTCAAGAATGTTTCTTAAAGAAATAATCCTATTTTCAATATCTGTTGATTTCATCATTACTCCAAAAAAACAATAAACTTCTATGTATATTATAGATAATTTTTTACATTAAAAAAATCTTATAACAATTTTTATGTATAATAATAAAAAAAAGAATTCTATTCAATGGAGTTTATATGTCAAATTACTTATACAATATAGATCTACTACCTAATTTTTCTGCAATACAAAATGAAAATATAAAGGAATCTATTTTAAATATTTTAGATAATGTTAAATCAAAACTAAATGAAATACTTAATCAAATTGACTTACAAAGCATAACATGGGATAACTCTGTAGAAAAAATTGATAATACAGTAGAACTATTATCAAGAGCATGGTCTATAGTATCCCACTTGAATAATGTTGTTAGTAATAATAAATTAAGAAAATCTTATAATGAATTATTACCTATAGTATCTGTTTTTTTTACAGAATTATCACAGAACGAAAAAATTTATAATATATATAAAAAACTAAAAGAGAGCGATAGTTACACACTTCTAAGCGAATCACAAAAAAAAGCTATCGACAATGCATTAATGGACTTTAAACTAAGTGGTATAGACTTGCCAACAGAAAAACGAAAGGAATATGTTAAGTTAGAGACACAATTAACAGAGTTATCCTCAAAGTTTTCAAATAACGTACTCGATTGTACCAATGAATATTATTATCATGTTGAAGATGTAGAACTGTTAAAAGGTATTCCAAAATCAATTATTGAATTAACCAAACAAGAAGCAATAAAAAGAAAATTAAATGGTTATGTTATTACTATTCATACTCCTATTTATATACCAATCATGCAATATGCTGAAAATAGAGAGCTAAGAGAGACTCTACATAATGCTTATGTTTCAAAAGCCTCAAATATTGGACCTCATAAAAATAACTACGATAATTCAGAAATAATTGACAGAGAACTATCTATTTCTCTTCAAATAGCAAACATATTAGAATTCAATAATTACGCCGAGTTGTCACTTGCTAAAAAAATGGCAAAATCACCTCAAATTGTATTAGATTTTTTATTTGATTTGGTAAACAAAAGCAAACTACAAGCATTAAAAGAATTTAATGAAATTAAAATTTTTGCGGAAAAATATGATAATACTAAAGACATTCAGCCTTGGGATATATCTTTTTATAGTGAAAAATTAAAAAAAGAACTATTTGATATATCTGACGAAGATATAAAACCTTATTTCCCTCTACCTTCTGTATTAAAAGGTTTATTTAAACTTTGTAAAGAGATTTTTGGAATTACAATTTCTCCTAAAATAGGTGTTGATGTGTGGCATCCTGATGTAAATTACTACGAAGTGTTTAATAATGAAGGTATATTATGTGGCGGTTTCTATACAGATCTATATTCTAGAGAAAATAAAAGAGCCGGTGCTTGGATGGATTCATGTTCAGATAGACATTATTCTGCAAGCGGTAAAATAGTATTACCTATTGCATATTTAATTACAAACTTTACACCTCCTATTGGTAAAAATCCATCTTTATTAACACATTATGATGTAGAAACACTATTCCACGAATTTGGACACACTTTACACCATGTTTTAACAGCAATAGATATTAAGGATGTATCAGGAATAAATGGTGTTCCGTGGGATGCTGTTGAAGTACCTAGTCAGTTTATGGAAAATTTTACATGGAATCATAAAGTTTTAAAAATGATTTCATCACACGTAGATACTAGAGAATCTATTCCTGATACAATAATTGATAAAATCATTAATTCTAAAAATTTTCATTCAGCTTTAGCTATGATTAGACAATTAGAATTTGCGATTTTTGATTTTAAACTTTATTACGAATATCAACAAGGAACAGATGTTCAGAAATTTATTAGTGAAATCCGAAACAAAGTTTCTGTAGTACCAGTATCACCTTTTAATAAATTTCAAAATAGTTTCTCACATATTTTTGCAGGGGGATACAGTGCTGGATACTATAGCTATAAATGGGCTGAGGTTCTTTCTGCAGATATTTTTAGCAAATTTGAAGAATTTGGTATCATTAACAAAGAAATAGGACTAAAGTATTTAAATAAAATACTAAAAAATGGTGGCTCTAAAGATTTTATGTTTATGTTTGAAGATTTCATGGGCAGAAAACCATGTATTGATGCCCTATTAAGGCATTATGGAATAAAATAAAATAAAATGATACCAATTTTTTAAGTTGGTATCATTTTTTATATTTACTTTTCTACAATCTTACCAATAATACTTCTATTCTCTTTATTTATTTCCGTTATCTTAACTTTGATACTATCTCCAACCTTGTAAAGTATAGTGTTATCAAATTTCAAAATACCTTTAATTGCATCTGCATTTATTCTTTTCTTATCTTCAGAAATTGTAATTATAGGGATAAAAACTGACGCCCCATTTTTTAAGAATCTAGCCCTAATTCCAGATCGCGAAATATCAAAAATTTCTGATTCAAAAACTTCAGTTTTACGTTTTTCAATATAATCTATGTATAACCAATCTTTAACAGATCTTTCAGCTATTTTATTCTGTTTTTTTGCTAAAATCATATTGTTTACAAGTATTTTTGAGTTATCTAAAAGATTCTTAGGAAATCCCCCATAGCCTAATAAATACTTGATCAACCTGTGATTAACCATGTCACCATATTTTCTAATTGGTGAGGTCCAAGTTGCATAATAATCAGAACATAAACCAAAATGAGGCAATGGTGTTAAAGATATCTCTGCGAATTTTTGAAACTTTCTTAGTCTACTATCTAAATATGCACTTGATAAACTATCTATTTCACGTTTTAACCTTGCAAATCCTTCTTTTGTTAATAGATTGTCTTTGCTAAAATCAAAAATATTATTTTCTTCTAAAATTCCTATTAAATCATTTAGTTTTTCTTCATCAAAACCCAAGTGAACATTATAAACAGCATTTACATTACGATCTGCAAAATACTTTCCTGCGCAAATATTTGCCACAATCATAGCTTCTTCAACAATCTTATTTGCAATTCTTCTTGTTGAAATTTTAATATCTTGTAATCCTCCATTTTCATCCAAAATAAATTCATATTCGGGTTTATCTAAATAAACAGTAGCATTTTCTTTTCTATAATCGAATCTTTTATTACAAAAGTTTTGTAATTTTATTAATTGTTCCTGTACCTTAGGAGTATATTGAGAGCCATCTTGTTTATTTTCTAAATAATCAGATACTTCATCATAAATTAACTTACCTTGAGAACGTATTACAGCTAAAGAAAATTCTATTTCTTTATCAACAGAACCATCTATATTTACATCAATAATACCTACAATAACATTTCTATCCACATTCTCTTTTAATGAACATAAATCTTCACTTAATGTAAAGGGTAACATTGGTATATTTTTACCTGGTAAGTAAATAGAAAAAGATCTAGCTAATGCATATTTATCTATTTTATCATTCTCTAATATATATCCTGTAGGATCTGCTATTGCGACATAAAGGCGCCAACCTCCATTAGTTGAATCTTCAATATACAAAGCATCATCCATATCCTTTGTTTTTTCAGAATCTATTGTTATAAAGGGCAAAGATCTATAATCTTTTCTACTTAGCTGTTTTTCATAAAATTCATAAAATTCTTTGTCTTCTATTGGTTTTATTGGCAAATCTAAATTTCGTAGTACAACTAACCATGGAATCTGTGGATTGTCTTTTTGAGAAATAACTTCAATAATATCTACTGCATGTTCCTTCTTTGTATTCCATCCATGTGATATTAAACGTGCAATAACCCAATCTCCATTAAGTAATTGAGAATGTTCAACCTTATTTTTTGCTCTAAATATTTTTTTTATAGTTGGTGAATCAGGTATGACATACAAAAGATTATTATCAAATGAAACTCTACCAACAAATCTTTTTAATGATGAATCTATTAATTTACATGGTATTGCTTGGTATTTACCATCAGTTTGAATAATCTCCGCCTCTATTTTATCGCCATGTATCAAAAACTTCATATTATCTTTGCTTATATAATAGCTTTCTTTTGAAGAAACTTCCAAAAATCCAAAACCTTTTTCATTAGATTTTACTATACCTTCAGTATGTTTATTATTTGACTTTTTTAATTGCATTAAAATAGGGTTGTCTTTAAACATAATATAATTACCATTCATTTCATATTTATAATATAATTGGTATTATACATTTTTATTTGCTTTAATTCTGTAAAAGATTTTATAATTTATGAAGATCGTTTTTATTCATGGTTTTATGGGAAATCCAAAAGAATTTTTTCCTATAGCTTTAAATTTACCAATAAAATCTGAAATAATTACATTACCATATCACGGATGTAGTGACTGTTTTATAGATTTCTCTAACATTAATGATTGGCTTGATGAACAATTATTATCATTAAAAATTAAAGATTGTATCATTTATGGTTATTCATTAGGAGGTAGAATTGTTTATAACTATCTTCTGAATAATAAAAAACCAAAATGTCGGGTTCACGGAGCAATAATTGAAAGTTCTAACTATGGACTAATTAATCAAAAAGAAATACAAGAACGTGAGAAAATTGATACTAAATGGTCTGAATCATTTTTAAATAAACCTATTATAGATGTTTTAAAAGATTGGTATAATCAACCTATTTTTAATAGCTTATCATTAGAAGATAAGCAAAAATTAATAAATAATAAAAAAAATTTAAATCCTATAAATATGGCAAAAGCAATTACCAATTTATCAGTTAGTAAAATGCCATACTATAAACCTTTATTAAAAGAGCTAAATAAAAAACTTCTATATATATATGGTGAAAATGATGAAAAATATAAAACTCTTTCAAAAGAACTGAATTTGCTAAACAATAAAAATATAAAAACAATTAGCATAAGCAATGCTAGTCACAATTGTCATTTTGAACAATTATCTACTGTTTCAAAAATTATTAACGAATTTATTCAGGATATTTTAAATGAAAAAAAATGATCCATCTTTATATGCACCAATAAATTGGATAAATCATAGTAATGATTTTATTGATATTCTGTACCATAAATCTTCTGATGGTATAGCTAAAATAACAATAAATAGACCTCAAGTGAGAAACGCTTTTAGACCATTAACCATTATAGAAATGGAAAAAGCTCTTTCAGATGCAAGATTTGATGAAAATATTGGTGTTATTATAATCACTGGACAAGGAGATTTAGCCTTTTCATCTGGTGGTGATCAAAAAATCAGAGGCGATTATGGTGGATATAAAGATGAACACGGAGTTCATCATTTAAACGTATTAGATCTTCAAAGAAATATTAGAACTTGTCCAAAACCAGTGATAGCAATGGTTGCTGGATATGCTATTGGTGGTGGTCATGTACTACATTTAGTTTGTGACCTAACAATTGCAGCTGATAATGCAATATTTGGACAAACAGGACCAAAAGTAGGTTCTTTTGATGGAGGTTTTGGTGCTTCCTATATGGCTAGAATTATTGGTCAGAAAAAAGCTAGAGAAATTTGGTTCTTATGCAGACAATATAATGCGCAAGAAGCTTTGGATATGGGACTAGTAAATACAGTTGTTCCACTAGCAGATTTAGAAAAAGAAACAGTTTGTTGGTGCAGGGAAATTTTATGTCATAGTCCTCTCGCATTAAGATGTATAAAGTCTTCGTTGAATGCTGACTGTGATGGTCAGACAGGTCTACAAGAGTTAGCAGGAAACGCAACAATGCTATACTATATGACAGAAGAAGGTCAAGAAGGTAGAAATGCTTTTAATGAAAAAAGGAAACCAAATTTCTCAAAATTTAAAAGAAATCCATAATGTATAGCGTATATTATTATAAAATTCCTTTTATAAAACCTATAAAATTACGAGGGGGGATATTACACTATAGAGAAGGTTTAATTTTGCAAAAAGAACAAATGTATAGTGAGATAGCCCCCCTACCTTTCTTTTCTAAAGAAACATTAGATGATAGCAAAAAAGACTTGTTTTTATTTTTAAAATCAAAAGATAAAACCCAAATAAAAACACCTTCTGTTTCTTTTGCAATAAATTATTTTGAAAATAACTTATCAAAAATTCCAAGAAAAAAAGGATATTCTTTTATTTCAAATATTTTTGATAATGATGAAACTTCAACATTATCTAATAAAAAATTATATAAAATAAAGGTAGGTTTGTTTGAATTTAATGATGAATTAAAAAAAGTAAATGAAATCAAAGACAAAGTAAGAAAACTTATTTTAGATTCAAATTGCCAATTATCAAAAACTCAAGCTCAATCTTTTATAAATATATTAGGTGATAAATTAGAATATCTAGAAGACCCTTGCAATAAAATAGAAGAATGTACAGAACTAAATTGCAATATAGCTTTTGATGAATTATTCAGACATAATAAAAATTTATTGTCCTCAAAATACAATAAATACTTAAAAATAATAAAACCAATGATGTTTTATAATGTTTTTTCTTTTTTAAATAAACAAATAAATAACAGTATAGATAATAAAATAATACTATCTTCTTCTTTCGAAAGTATTGTGGGTATTTCTAATATAGAAAAAATGTCGACATTTTATAATTTACCAACACCAGGTACTGACACTTTGAAATATTTTGATAAAGAACTTCATAACTTAAATTATTTCATAAGTAATATTTGTAATAAAGAGATCTAATCATGAATAATTGTTGTTTACTTGAAAGAGCAAGTAAAAAATATTTAAAAACAGCTCTTATATACAAGGATAAAAATTTCTCATTCCAAGAATTAAATAAACTTTGCTGTTTTTATACAAAATTAATTGAATCAATCTCAAATGAAATTATCGTTATAAAGGCTATACCATGCCCACAATATATTAGCCTTATTTTTGCTATCATTAGATGCAGAAAAATATTTTTACCAATATCTATTAAAGAAACAGATAATAATATAAAGTTATTATGCCATGAAATTAATGGTCATTTTATAAACCCTCTTGATTTAAATATAAATAATTATAACAACATACATAATTATAATAATTATGTTATCAACATTACTAAACCTACAAATATTATATTAACATCTGGTTCTCAAGGAAAATCAAAAAAAGTGGTTCACACCTTGTTAGCCCATATAAAAAGTGCTCTTGGTGCTCAAAAAGTATGTAAAATTACTAAAAAAGATACATATTTACTATCACTACCATTAAATCACGTCGGCGGTCAATCTATAATATTTAAAAGCGTTTTATTTGGTGCAACCATTGTTATTAATGAAAAAAAATTAGAGGAAGAATTACAGTTAGATAGAATAACAATAATATCTCTTGTCCCAACACAATTATTTAGAATTATAAGAGATACACCAAAATTAATATCCACAAGTAAAAACTTAAAAAAAATTATTCTAGGAGGTGGACCAATTTCTGATGAAATTATAAAAAAATCACTAGAATTAAATCCTAACTTACTTTTTTTTATGAGTTACGGTTTAACAGAAATGGCATCGCAAGTATGCACATATTTAATTTCTAAAAAAAATATAAAAGGTGGCATTCTTCCTTTTAGAAAATTAAAAATTAATAATAATGAAATTTTTGTATCTGGTGATTCATTAGCTTTAGGTTATTACAATAATAACAAAATTGATAAATTAACAGATTCTTCAGGCTGGTTTCAAACTAAAGATATTGGGTATTTCAAAAATGGGGTACTAAATATTTGTGGAAGAAAAGATAATCTTTTTATATCAGGTGGAGAAAATATTCAACCAGAAACACTAGAAAAAGAACTTCTTCAGTTTATTTTTATAAAAAATGTTATTGTTGTTCCTATTCCAAACGATGAATGGGGCAATATAATTTCAGCAATTATCCAAACAGAAGATAATTCAAATATAGAAGAATATCTAAAAATAATAAAAAAAAATCTCAACCATTTATATATTCCTAAAATTTGGTTTAATTGGCCTACATATGTTGAAGAAAAGCTTAAAATACAGAGAAAAGAAATGCAGCAATATGCACTAGATAAATATATAAAAGAAGATTGGATTATTAACTTAACAACAATTAATATGAAATAACCTATCAAACTTAATGCAATGCAAGATAAAAATAGAACTTTAATAACCTTAACTTTTTGAAATTTATACCCTTGTAGTCTAAAATTGACATTTTTAGG
>JBJFGR010000044.1:0-16804 GCA_051892875.1 Succinivibrionaceae bacterium | reverse complement strand
AATAAAGTGCGATAGTCAGAATTGATACTAAATACACACTTTATATTACACTCTCGTTTGGTTTTTATTTTTAATTTTAATTAACGCTTGAAATATTTGAAAAATATCTCAGAATTATATTTTTTGTGATTGAAATCGTGTTCATTATATATTATTCTAATTGAAACTTTTTAGAGAGATTTTGTTATTAAGGTTATTATTATGACATTAAAAAACCATAAGTTGAGTTTAGCTATCATTGCTGCTATGTCTTCAGTTGTAATTTCTGCCTGTGGTGGCGGTGGGGGAAGTGGTGGTAGTAGTACCCCTGAAGCATCAGGACCTTATAAAAATAATACCATTTGTTATGGTAATGCAGATACCGATGAAAAAGTTAACAAATGTAATCTTCGTATTTATCAAGTAATGGTGGAATCATTCCAAGACGGAGATTCAAGTATAGGTTATGGAACAGGTTATGGTCCTAGTAAACATCAAGGTGATATAAAAGGGATAATAAATGCTATACCTTATATAAAATCTTTGGGAATGAACGCTATTTGGTTAACACCTATATTTGATAGCAGTTCTTGTGGTCATACTACGGAAGATCCTAAGTTAGATGCTACAGGTTATTATGCTTGTGATTATACAAATATAGATCCTAAATTTGGTACAAAAGAAGATTTAAAAAATCTTGTTAATAAAGCTCATGAAAATGGCTTATATGTATTTTTAGATGGCGTATTTGGTCATTTTAAACAAAATAATAAAAATGCAGAATGGATGGATGTATTTAGCGGTCAAAAAATTCATTTTACAAACACTTGTAGAACAATGGACGGAAAAACAAATGACTTAAAGAACCCACTAGTTTGTGCAGATTTTTCTAATCAAACAACATTAGAAGGTATTAAGTCTGTTGCATCTCACTATATTAAAGAATACAACATTGACGGTTGGCGCTTAGACCAAGCTTATCAATTAACGCCAGATCAATGGCGAGAAGTTGTAAAAGTTGTTAATGATGCTTCTTTATCAACAACTTATAAGTTAGCTGATAAAACTGTAAATCCTTTAGGTTATATGGTTGGTGAAGTATGGGGTTGGACAAACAGTATTAATTCTGCATATGATGGAAGCGATGGTAAGGATGCTGCATTAGAATCTATATTTGATTTTCCATTACGTTATAGAATTACTCAAACCCTTGCACAAAATGAAAAAGGTGATGATCTAAAAAATTCTGGTATACATATAAAGGAAGGCTTTACTCAAGCAAATAGCTATCCAAAAACGGCAATGCCTAATTATTTTATAACCAATCATGATGTTGTTAGATTTGCAAATCTTATAAAAAGAGCAAAAGCAAATAAACTAAGTTGGGTTGAAAATGAAAGTTTATTTAATCGTGAAACAGCTGCATTATCACTTCTTGCGATAGCAAGTGGACCAATCACAAATTATTATGGTGAGGAAAGAGGTCAAATTATTTCTAATTATTTAAAAGATGGAGATAATGGTTGGTATGATGATAATGCATCTCGTGATGATGGAGTTATTGATAGCGATCCATCTATAACGCCTATAAATGATGATATTGCACCGAACGCAAAAGAAATGAGAAAATATTTTACTCAATTGATGACACTAAGAGCAAATGCTAATGAGTTATCAATGGGAAAAATGCAAGAATTAGAGACTACTGGTAAAATCTTTGGTATTAATAAAACTTTAAAAAATAATACAATAGTATATTATTTAAATGTAAATGAGAATGAAAGTGTTGATGTATCTATACCAAAAGATAAAGTTGGTGCAGATGTTGAGTATTTAATAAATCCATTTACAGGAGATAAAATATCTTTGAATAATGATAATTTCGAATTTACATTGAATCCACTACAACATGTATTTTTGATACCAAATACAAATGATGTTTTAGATAAAGATATTTTTAATACTGATAATATTATTAATTTTGAATATTACTAACATAATTTGATTTTATAAAGCCTCCTCGGAGGCTTTATTCAATTAATAGTAGTTGTTATAATGAATCATATTAAATAACTTATATAACAAATAGGAATAATCTATGTCATCTCTAGATGAAGAAATATCAAAAAAACAAATCTATAACCAAAATAAATTAATGAAGAGAATTCGTCACGCCACAGGAAAAGCTATAGCAGATTATAAAATGATTGATGATGGCGATAGGATTATGGTCTGCATGTCTGGTGGGAAAGATAGTTATGTGTTGTTAGATGTTCTCCAAAGTTTAAGAAGAAGTGCTCCTGTTGATTTTGAATTGATTCCAGTTCATTTAGAAGCAAATTTTCCAAATTATCCCAAGGGGGTTGTTGAAGATTATTTAAAATCCACAGGTTTAGAATACCATATAATCAAAGAAAATATATATGATCTAATTTTAAAAAAAATACCTGACGGAAAAAATATTTGTTCACTTTGTTCTAGACTTCGTCGTGGGATTCTATATCGCTTTGCTAAAGAACTAAAAATTAATAAAATTGCTCTTGGTCATCATGCTGACGATATATTGGAAACTTTCTTTTTAAATTTATTCTATGCAGGTAAATTAAAAGCAATGCCACCTAAATTATTTACAGATGATGGAGCAAATATTGTAATTCGACCTTTAGCATATTGCCGTGAAAAGGATATGATTAAATTAAGTTCAATGAAGAATTATCCAATATTACCAAAATCAATGTGTAGCTTAGGTGAAAACAAAATGCGTGGCGAAATTAAAGAAATGATAAAACAGTGGGATAAAAAATACCATGGAAGAAGTGAAATAATGTTTAAAGCATTAAAAGATATTTCTTTAAGTCATTTACTAGATATTTCTAAATTATAATTTTATTATTTTTAGGTATATTATTTATATTGAATTTCTCTGTGCCATATTTCAAGATTTTAAATGGAGATAGATGAAGAAGTTCTTTTTTATCATCAGGGGTTATTTTAATACCTAAAAATTCAAATGCTTTGACTAATAATTCTGGAATTTTTTGTAAATCTAGAGGGGTAGCATGATTTTGTTTAGAGTATTTTTGGTAATTATTTTCAAGTGCTAGAGGTAAATGAAGATAGTTATGTTGTTCTTTAAAACTAACAAGATTATTATCTTGAAGAGTTTTTGTTAATGATATTTGATTAAAGGTTTGAGTTAAAAGATCATTACCTCGAACAATTTCAGTAATTTTACTATCTAGGTCATCGTAAACACATACAAAATTATAAGCAAACAGTCCATCTTTTCTTTTTAAAATAAAGTCTGATGTGTACTGATTATTAAATATTTGACCATGAATTTCATCTTTAAAAGCAGAAACACAACAGTTGTTTAAAAACCTTATGTTGTAATTTTCTGGTGATTGATTTAGTTTTGGGTTTAAATTATGTTTTAAAGTTTGAGCTCTGCAATATTGATCATTGTGTATTCCATTTTGTGTTTTTATTAAAGCTCTTGTACAGTTACAATAATAAGTATAATTTTCTAAAAATAATTTATTTAGAACAGATTGATAAATATCTAATCTTTGGCTTTGATAAGTAATATTACCATCCCAATGGAGACCAAAAGCCTCTAAAGTTTTAAGGATAGATGTTGTGTATGATGATTTACACCTAGTAGAGTCTATATCTTCTATACGTAAGAGCCAAAGGCCTTTTTGACTTTTGGCTCTTAAGAAACTTCCCACAGCGGCCACTAGCGAGCCGAAGTGTAGTTCACCACTGGGAGTTGGAGCAAATCTACCACGATAGCAGTGATATGGATTAAGATCCATTTAATTGTTTTTCACGAATTTCTGCTAAATTTTTACAATTAATACAAAGATCTGCGGTTGGGCGAGCTTCTAGGCGTTTGATACCTATTTCTTCGCCACAATCTGAACAATAACCAAAATCATCACTATCTATTTTGTTGATAGTTTTTTCAATCTTTTTAATTAATTTTCTTTCACGATCACGAATGCGAAGCTCTAATGAAAAATCTTCTTCTTGAGATGCTCTATCAATAGGATCTGGAAAGTTGGTTGTTTCATCATTCATGTGATCTACAGTATGATTCACTTCACTTCTTAATTGATCTCTCCACGCTTCTAGAATTTTACGGAAGTGAGCCTTCTGTTTTTCATTCATGTATTCTTCACCAGGTTTAACTTGGTAAGGTGTTACTCCTGCAATGGCCAGAGGACCCAATTTATCAACTGAAGTTTGGTTGTCACTCATAGTCTTCTCCCCTTTCGGATTATAATAAACTTACAATATGAAATAAGTAATCCCAAAATCTAGGTAAATTATTCCATATCCACTAAAAATCGTTTAATTATAAAGAAAAGGATAGAACTTTTGTAATATTTTTTGTGTGATGAATGAAATATTTAGGAAAAAAAATTTTAAATATAGATCTTGATCAAATACTGTGGCTTTTATTGAAACCTATTCTCATTAAAAATTATCCAAAATTAATTTTGATTTATGTATAATGCGATAGTTTAAATGTTTAAATTTAAAATAATTCGTGGATAATTTTGTAATAACTGTTGTGCGTATGAAGAGTTCGACTAATAAACATACAAAAAGTACTAAAAGAAGATTTTTTGTTTTCATTTTAAAGTTAACAATTGTGGGACTAGTTTGTTTTAGTTTAATCATTTTGTATTATTTTATATTGGTTTCAAATAGTCCATTACTGAAGGGGGAAAAATGGGTAATTCCTGCTATTGTATATAGTAGACCATTAGAATTAACAGTAGATCAAAAGATTTCATATGAACAGTTTGTCCATGAATTAAAATTACTGAAGTATAGAAAGGTTGCTTCACCGAAAAATCCAGGTGAATATGGTGAAAGTGCTAATAAATCTAAAATCGTAGTGATAAGAAGAAGTTTTCAGTTTGATGCTCAATCAACATCTAGTGAAAATGATGTAAAACCTTTGTTACTTACTTTTGATAATAAATCAAGGATTTCAAGGATTCAAGATGCATCAACTATGGAAGATATAGATTATGTTGTTATGGATCCTGTTCTATTAGAAAGAATAGGTAATAATAGAGAAGATCGTATACTTATATCATTAAATGAAGTTCCAAAATCTTTAATAGATACTATTATTTATGTAGAAGACAGAGAGTATTATAATCACTACGGGGTTAATCCTTTAGCAATAGGAAGAGCGTTAGTTGCTAATTTAAAGGCTGGAAAACGAGTACAGGGAGGTAGTACCATAACTCAGCAATTGGTAAAAAATTATTTTTTAACCAATGAAAAGAGTATTGACAGAAAAGTAAAAGAGATTTTTATGTCTTTAGTTGTTGACGCTCGTTTTTCGAAAGAAGATATTTTAGAGATGTATTTAAATGAAATTTATTTAGGACATGGAGCTAGGGATGTATATGGTTTTGGATTGGCTTCCTATTTTTACTTTGGTATTCCTGTAAGCGAATTGCAACCTCATCAGATTGCATTAATGGTAGGAATGATTAAAGGGCCATCTCTTTATGATCCTAGAAGAAATCCTAAAAAAGCACTTGAGCGCAGAAATTTAGTTTTAAGCTTGATGCGTGATGCAAATATTATAAGTGAAAGTAATTATAAAGAGTATTTAAAAAAGCCGTTAGATGTATTAAAAAGAGGAACTTCAAATCCTATTTCTGTTCCTAGTTATATAAGTTTACTAAAGGATGAATTATCACAAAGATTAGGACCTAATTATGGTGATCACAGAGGGCTGGTAATTTTTACAAGTTTAGATCCTCAAGTTCAATTAGCAGCAAACAATGCGGTAAAAACAACTTTCGCTGAGTTTAATAAAAAACGTAAAAAGAATTTAGAAACGGCTGTTGTTGTGTCAAATTGGCGTACTAGTGAAATTTTAGCGGTTGTAGGTAGCAGTAATCCATCTTTTCCGGGATTAAATAGAGTAACTAGAGCTAGAAGACAAATTGGTTCTCTTATTAAACCTGTGGCCTATTTGGCTGCATTTAATCAAGGATGGCACTTGGGTTCAATGGTTCATGATTCACAAGTAACTGTTAAATTGCGTAATGGTCAGTCATGGACTCCTAAGAATTTTGATCATAAATTCTTGGGATGGATACCTTTATACCAAGCTTTTGCAAATTCTAGAAATGTTCCTATGGTTAGGGTTGGTATGGATATAAGGGTTGAGAATGTTGTTGATACCTTACATTTATTGGGTATAAAACAAAATATTAATCCAGTGCCAAGTTTACTTTTAGGGAGTATTAGTTTAACACCTTTAGAAGTTAATCAATTATATTCAACAATTGCAACAGAAGGGTATTATAAACCTCTCTCTGTTGTAAGACTGGTAAGAGATAATGACGGGGAGTTGTACAACAGAAGTAAAGAGTTAGACGGTGAACAAGTGTTAGATCCTCGTAATGCTTATTTAACAATATATGGTATGACAGTTGTTACATCCCAAGGTACAGCAAAAATTTTAAATAAATATAATGGTGTTTTTGCTGGTAAAACTGGAACATCAAACGATTCTAGAGATTCATGGTTTAGTGGCTTTGATAACGATGAATTAGTTACTATTTGGACAGGTTATGATGATAATACCAATACAGGTTTAACGGGTTCGAGTGGTTCTCTGAAAGTTTATGATAAATTTATAAGTTTGAGAGGTTATCGCTCATTGGAAGTTGCTAAGCCTGAAGGTATAACTTTTGAGAATTTTAAATTTGAAAATGATAAAAGTTATATTATGGATTCAGAATCTTGCGTAGATGTTAATAGCTATATTCGTTTACCAGTACGTAAAGATATGGTAAAAAATGATCAGCGAAAAAAGTGCGATTTTTTTGAGAATATTGGTGAAAAACTTAACGATGCAATGGATAAAACATCAAATTTTTTCAAAAATATATTTTGAGGAAATAATACGTAAAATAGAATTGTTAATTAGATCACAAGGTATTTTTAATTGATAACTAGTAGATCTCTTTAAAATAACTATCTTATGTTACAATTGCTACAATAATAGGTCAAGAATTGAAAGTAGTATAAAAATAGGTGTATATTCGTTCATGAATCCTACAGATTTGAATTCAGTACAGAAGGAATCAGTTACTCTTGTGTCGAAGAGTAGTGATAAAAACAGTACATTATCCAATATTAAAGGAAATACAATAAATGTTAGTGCTACTTATTCTTATTTAAGTGTCTTAACCTCTGAGCAACATAAACTTTCTGATGAAATGGCACAGAGTCAGGCGACTTTGCAACGATATATTGCATCTTTGGCATCTGAGCCTGAACGTGCGGAAAATGCCAATCCAACACCTAAAGAAAAACCTTTGTTAGATTTGATATCTAAGGTTGTGTTGCGTGATGAAAATTTGCAAGAGAAAATTGCTAGCGATTTAACAAGTAGAATAAAAGTAGTAAAAACTAGTGATTCTGTTACTGAATTACAAAGCTACTGTGATACATTGCCTAAAATTTTTCAGGAAAGTAATGATGTCGGTAAGGCATTAATGCGTTATCTTTGTGAGGTTGTGGTAAATCTTTCAACATCAGACAATATATCACCTGCAACAACAAGACAGTTAGCAAAGGAAAATATTTTTCCACCTGATGGTGTTCTCACTCCTAAAGGGGAGCAAGTTTTAAGTAAACTTCTAAGTTCAACAATCGAATTTATAAGAGCTAATCAGCCAGATGTTTTGGCAGTTATCGGAAAAGGTGCTTCTGAAGTTATTGTACCAAGTGTTGCAAAAATGCAGATGGCAGATTTTATTCAAACCGCTCTTGATGAAATGCCTGAAGAAGATACCTATTTAAATCTTTTTACTAAAAACAGTCAGAATTTTGAAGACGAAACTAGTGCTGAAATTGCTAAAAGAGTAAGTGAATTAATAAATAAAGCGGCAACTATAGCAAGAGACGGTCATTTATTGACATCATCTAGAGATTTAATTAATCAAGATTCTCAGAATCAACAAAATTTAGAAACTGATAATGCCTTAAAGACTTTAGCAAAAGTAATTCATGAACAAGAAGTTAATAAGTTAGCTCAAAGTTTAAATGAAAACAATATTCCAGACAATAATTTGTCTAAAGATGCTAATTTATTAAGAGAGGCTATTGCTAAAAATGTAGCTGAATCCATGGATAAAGAAATTCCGAACAATGGAACTGGAGTTCCTTCAGATATAGATTTAGTTAATGAGTATGAGCATTTTGAATTTAATGATGATAAAAATCAATTATCAGGAAATACTAACAAAGAATTAACAAATGAAGATCAGATAACAAAGATGTTATCTTCTGTAGCTGCGAAAACAGTTCAAAGTGGTTTATTTGATAAGATTAGTCAACAAATTAATCAATTGAGTGTAAGTTCAAATACGGAGGAGGAAACATTACCTCAGCAACTTGATAAGGAAGTTGAAGAAGAAGTAGAAAATGTAAATGTACCTAAGCAATTAGATGCTGTATATAATTGGTCAAAAGCTTTGCTAAGTGATACAGATGAGAATGTTCAATCCCAAGGCGATGTACAGCTTTCTTCTGAAGCTTTAGATAAAGAACTGCAAGAAATTTTTAAGCAGGCTGATGAATTAAAAGATGAAGAATTAGTAAAAATTGATAATAATAATGAAGTTATAGATGTTGATGATGTAGATTTAGATATTCACAGTGAAAATACAATGCCAAATATAAAGGTGGTTGATAGTCAAATAGATACACCTTTATCTACTTCTAACGTAAATACTGATGTTGATGATGTTAGCGATATAATTAGTACTAAGCCTCAAAAATTTGATATACCATTGAATAATGAAGAATTAATTATAAAAGAAGCTAAAAAAGAATTATTAAATCCGACAACTGAAAATGAAGAATTGTTAACGCCGTCAGATAAAAATATAGCAGATAACAAAATTGAAGAAGGAGTTAAAGAAACAGTAATAAATCCAGTAAAAAAAGGATTTTTTTCAAAAATTACCAACTTTTTTACTAGCAAAACTAATAGTAATCAAGAACCTGTTCAGAATGCTACTGTAAATCAGAATGGAGAAATAAATGAATTAAAAAATTCTCCCCAACCTGAATTAACAGCAAAAAATATTGAGTATAAGACTGTTTCAATGGATGAAATGGTTAACACTCTGAGTACCATAATGAGTGATGGAACAATAAATCCTGAAGTAAGAAAAATGGCGGATTCAATACATCAAGCTATGACTAATCCTTTAGGTGATTTACAAGCAGTATCTGAATGGTTAGGTTTGATAAGTGCTCCCTTAAGTTCAACTGGTGCTAGAGCTAAATCAATGCAACAATGGGCATTATTACTATTGTCAATAAGATTTAGACAATTAGGAAAAAACATAGATAAATTTAGTAAAACAGAACCTTTTAAGCAAATTTTGAAAGAAATGTCACTAGGTGATCAACATTCATGGTCAAAGAATGCGTTAAATCAAACCTTACAACAGATTGAACGCATGCAACAGTTAAGTTCAAAACAAGATCCTGATTTTGGTACATTACCATTTATTCCTTTACCTCCGTCTTATGAAGGAGGAAGAGAAGGGGGATTGAATGTTGAACACTCAGACCCTAATGATGGTGAAATTGAATGGCGTTTGAATTTCTTTTTCGAATTGCCTAATTTAGGTCCATTACAAGTTAGAACTTCTTTAAAAATGCCTGATGTAAAATTAAATGTTGTAACTGAAAGATTAGAAGCGTTACAAAAAGTTAAAGAAACTTCAGATATTTTAGTAGAAAGATTGACGGAATATGGTTTTACAGTTGTTCCTATTACAGCAAGAATTGGAACAATTTATCCACCAACTCCAAAGACTGAAAATAAAAGTACGGTTCAATATACAGATGGTTTATCTGTAAATATTTAAGTGATTTTGCATAATATGAATAATAATGATTTACCAAAAGCTATAAGTCTTCGTTACGATCAAACTAAGGATAAAGTCCCTATAGTGGCGCAAAAAGGGGAAGGTAAAGTAGCTGATGATATTATAAATATGGCAAAAGAGTTGGGCTTGTATGTACACAAGGATCCAACATTGTTGCATCATTTAGATAAATTACAAGAAGGTGAAGGAATTCCTAAACCGTTGTTTTTGGTTATTTCTGAAATTATTGCTTATTCGTATTATTTACAAGGAAAAACCCCTGAAAGCTATAGGGATAGTCAAGGTCGACATATTAGAACAAAAGCTTAGACTATGAGGTTACTACTTATCTTTTTTTAAAGGTTGTTTTTCCTCTTTTATCTATTTGTGTTGTTCCAATAGTTTTTCCATTCTTATCTTTATAGGTAGTTTTACCTTGGTTATTTCTTTGAGCTGTTCCAATGGTTTTTCCATTTTTGTCTTTATATGTAGTTTTTCCTCTACTGTTTGTTTTGGAAGTCATGGTTTTTCTACCATTTTTATCTTTATATACAGTTTCTCCTCTACCATTTGTTGAAGAGTAACCAATAATTTTTCCATTAGCATCCTTGTATACAGTTCTTCCATTAGTGTCGGTATAGCCTTTAGCTTTAACCTTCCCATTTTTATCTTTGTAGGTAGTTTGACCACCATTTTTTATGGCAGTAGTGTCTGTTAAGGTGTCGTCATTATTAAAAAAGTCTTCGCCAAAGCTTTCATTTTGGGAAATTTCCAAATAATTTTGTTTAGGCGTTAAATTATTTACTGATGATGTTGTTTGTACATCTGCTATTGCATTTGAGATGTAAAGAGTTATACAAGATAAAATTATATTTTTATATAATTTATTCATAATTCCCTCTCTATAATATAGATAATATATTTATTATATTATCTTATTATGGTTTGTTTTCAAGTAGTATTGTATAATGAGAGAAAAAATGGCTAAACTATTATGGTTATTTATATGAATTTTAGTAAATTAAAAAAAAGTTGCCTATTTGTATTTTTGGTAATTGGGCTTTGTGCAAATACTGAAGCATTAGCATCTAAATCATCAGTATCTGTAATGTCTCCTAGAAATACAATAAAAATAAATAAAGATTATACCTATGGTTACTCTTATTTAGCAGGTGATGCCTTAGATGTTTATGAAACATCAAATAGAGAAATAGGTTGGAAAATAAATTATGAATTTTTGGATGCTCATTTTTTAAGGCCTGTTGCAGTATCTTATGTAACATATATACCGGAAGGTATACGTATTTGTTTTAGAAATATTCGTGATAATATACATGAACCTAATAATATTGTTAACAATGCTTTAGTGGGTAGATTTGGAAGTTCTGCAATTAGTACAGGACGTTTTGTAGTAAACTCAACAATTGGGTTGTTAGGTTGTTTTGATGTCGCTTCCCATTTGAATATGACTCCGCAAAAAATGACTTTTGGTACAGTTCTTGGTAAATGGGGTATGCAAGAAGGTGCTATTTTAAATATTCCTTTTGCAGGAGTTTATACATATAGAGAAATTATTGGTTCAACAGTAGATATATTATATTACCCGTATAATCAGTTCCCTTTATGGCTATCAATTATATTATGGGGACATGGTGGTATTGATTCGAGAGCCCAACTTCTTGATCAAGATGATATGTTAAGGAATTCAATAGATCCTTATAGTCAGGTAAGAGATTTTTACTTAATGTATAAAGAAGGTCTTGTTAATGATGATTCAAAGGATGTACAAATACAAGAAACACAAGATTTAGAAGAATATATGGATGAGATAGATTAATATGGCCGTATTGTTAGATGAGATAAGACAACAAATAGATGAAGTTGATAAAGAATTAATTAACGTTATTTCAAAGCGTTTATCTTTAGTAAAAGAAGTTGGAAAAATAAAAAGTAGAGAAGGTACCCCTGTTTATGTTCCTGAAAGAGAGTTTTCACTACTTGAAAAACGTAGATTAGATGCTATAAATTCAGGTATTTCCCCTGATTTAATAGAAGATGTTCTCGTACGTTTGATGAGAGAATCTTATGGAGCTGAAAATGGCGCTGGATTTAGGTGTTTAAATCCAAATATAAAGAAGATAGTTATAATAGGTGGCCGTGGAGGTATCGGCTCTATTTTTACAAAATTATTTAGAAGTTCTGGATATACTGTTGAAGTTATGGGATCTCGAGATTGGAATTTAGCTCCTAATATCTTTAAAGATGCTGGTTTAGTAATAGTGAGTGTTCCAATTGATAAAACTGAAGATGTAATAAAGAAATTAGATTATCTCGATGATAATTGTATTTTAGCTGATTTTACTTCTACTAAGACTAAACCATTACAAACAATGTTGGCAACCCATAAAGGACCAGTAGTAGGGTTACATCCAATGTTTGGCCCTGATATTTCTAATATGGCTAAACAATTGATAATATGGGCAGAAGGTCGTAGAGATAATGAATGCTTATGGCTATTTAAACAATTTGAATTATGGGGAGCTCATGTAGTTCGTATATCAGCTCAAGCTCATGATCACGCAATGAGTTACATTCAAGCTCTCAGACATTTTACAACTTTTGCTTACGGATTATTTTTGACTCATGAAAATCCATCTTTAACAGACTTAATAAATTTAAGCTCTCCTATATACAGAATGGAACTTATGATGGTGGGGAGATTATTTGCACAAGATCCATCTTTATATGCAGATATTATATTATCAAATAAAGATAATATTTTAATTATAGAAAGGTATGCTAAGCAGATATTAGATGCTATTGAAATTTTAAAAAATAATGACAGAGAAGGTTTTATAGAAGAGTTTAAAAATTGCAGAGTCTTTTTTGGAAAATATGCCGAAGATTTTCTAAAAGAAAGTTGTAGTTTATTAGCAAAAATGCATGATGCGAAGAAAGTTTATAAAACATTAGAATAATTTTTAAGGATAGTATATGAGTACAATAAAGAAATTAGGCTGGGTTGGAGTAGGTTTTTTAGCAACTATTGGTGTTTGTGCATACCCTGCTAGTGTGTATATTGGTAATAAAATTTATGATGAACGCATAGCTCAATTAGAAAATACGCATAAAATAAAATACTCTGAATTAGAAACTTCTTTTAATCATAGAAAAGGGATTTTTACAGTAACCCCGACAGAAGATATCTCTTTTTCGTTTAATGTTGATACTGATTTCACTTTAACTGGTGCAACTTCAACAATTGTTCCTGAATATCAAAAAGGAACTTTTTTGGAATTACTTTCAATGTTTCCTGAATTATCAGCACCAAAAGAAACATCTGTTAAAGTTTCATATTCTACTTTAACTGATCGTTATGATGTAGATGGAAGTTTAGGTGAACTTTCATATAATTATGGAAAAGGTTTTTGTAAGCTCAATAACCTTTATATAAAGGGTAATTCTCCTCGTACTTCAAAAGTATCAGATGATCTTGAACAAATTATATCTAAAGTAAAAAATGATGATTATTTCTTTGATCTTAATATTGCAGTACCTAATTTTGAATGTAAATCAAGAGGTAAGGATGTAGTAGAAATACATGATTTACAGCTTTCATACAGAGTTTACGGTTTTTTAAATAAATTTAAACCAAATACATCTAATATTTTTGAACTTTTTAGTACTAATATTGCAAAAACTCAAGTAGATTTTAAAAAACTTGAATTTTATAATATACTTTTTGGTGTTAATTCATTAAAGATTAAAGATTTTAAGCATATTCAAGATTTAGAGTTTAAGAATGGTAATTCTTATATTGTAAATAATTTAACTATAGGTAGTTTTAAGCCTGAAACTTTTTTTATAAAATCAAAAGATTTAGATATTAATAATTTTAATATTAATAGTGAATTTTATGTAAAAGATGACGACTTAAATAAAGTAGTAAATGCTTATAGAGCATCAAACTATTTTTCTTTAAATGATTATGAAAGCGATGAATATAAAGATAATTTTTCAGAGTTTGGAAAAAATGTAAAAGATGTACTTCTGCATTTTGATGTAAAAAAATTAAGCTTTAAATTAAACGATGGAAGTTTATCATTTGAAGGTCAATCTTCTGCACCAATGGGATTCTTTTGGAACTTATTATCTGAAAAAGAACTTAATATAGATTTTTTATTAAAGTTTGATGATAAATTTAAAGAAGCTATAGATAAAATAGAACCAAGAGCTATTAATGGATTTATTAAAGATAATATCATTGTTCAAAAAAATAATGAATATGTTGTAGATTTTTCATTTAAAAATGGTGACCTGATAATAAATGATAAAAAGCAATAAATAATTATTTTAAATAAAAATGAAGAGATGATTTATTTCATAAATAATAATTATCTCTTCATTATTTAATTCTATAACTAAATTTTTCAACTAAATGAGATAAAAAACTGCATACCAACCAAGATTCTATGAGGTCTTAGCTATATAAAGTTATACTTAAATCTACAAAGAAATTAATATTTAAAAATACATAAAAGTTTATTATTATGTGAGTTCTATTTCAAGGAGAATCACACGCTTTTAATTTATATCACAAACTAAATGTACATTAATCGAACTCTATGAGTCTTCATTTTTACCGACACATATTCATGAAGACTCAAAAAGGATTTTATTAATTACTTAGTTTTCTTATATAAGCACAACTAGTGTGTGGATTAATATTAATATAACTTACAATTATAAATAAGAAAATAAAGATACCAACAGGTATAATTACTGAACGTGGTATAATCAAGCTATATTTTTCAATTAACTGTCCCCAAAGAGGGAAGAAAAATAGCATAAATAATATTAATGTAAAACGAATTTTATTCTTTTTAGAAAGGTTAGGGGATTGTTTTATTACAAAAGATTTTTTTATGTTAATTTTTGAAGATTGGTTATCATTGTTGTTATTATCGAGATAATTAGCTGGATTTATTTTTGAATTATCGACATTTTTGCTTATTTTTACCAAAAATCCTTTGTATGTATAAAGACAATAAGATTTAGTAGCATAATAGTTTATTGATAATCTTACATCGACAACACCATTTGCATTAACTTTTTGGGCCAGATCTGCTAGTTTATTTAAGGCCTCATCTTTTGATGTGCTTTCACCATAAACTAAAAAATCTTTTATGCATTCATCTATTTTATATTCTTTAAAATTAGAATCCTCGGTAATGATAATATCATTAATTGTTTTATGTAAAGGCTTAGAATTACTTTTGGTTATTTGTACGTATTTTCTGAATTTTTTTTTGGAAATAATATTGTGATCATTATCTGGGTTTAGTGGTTCAAAATCAATTTCTGCACCTATATTCAGATAGATATTTTTGGCACAATCATTACTGGTAAAATAATACATTTTATTATTAAAACCTAAAATAATACCATCTTCATTTAAATAAGGAAGTTCTAAAATTTGTCCATTCATAATATAAAATATTCTTTATTAAATAAGCTTTTTACATTTTTACAGAATTTAGTAATTTTGCAAATACTTTTATGAAAAAATGTTTGATAAAGATGTAAATTAAAAAAGTATTGGTAAATAATATTGCTCATTCATATTATTTTATAGTATATTCAGGTGTTAACCATTCTATAATTTAGAATATTCTGCAAATATACTAACTTAAAAACTATAAATATGAGATAATACGATGACTATTTTTATAGTGTATATATTGGAAAGTAAAAAAGTTTTTGAAAGGTTTTAAAATGTTTTTAATAGATTCACATTGTCATATAGATTCATTGGATTATGAAAATATTTTTAAGGATGTTTCTGAAGTTTTAAATAGAGCAAAAGATCTTGGTGTTACTCATTTTTTATGTCCAGGTGTTGATCTTGAATCCTTTGATAGAATGTATGATTTAGTAAAGGAGTTCAATAATATATGGATGGCTTGTGCAATACATCCTGAAAATATTAATGATAATAACAAAATGTGGACTGATGAAGAATTTTTAAAATATTTAAATAGGGATAAAATTATAGCTGTAGGTGAAACAGGATTAGATTATGTTTGTACGCCTGAAACTAAATCAATTCAACAAGAATCATTTGCAAGACAAATTAATATCGCTAAGCAAACTAAAAAACCTTTAATTATTCATACAAGAGGTGCGGGACAAGATACTATAAATATTTTAAAATCTGAAGAAGCTAGAGATATTGGTGGGGTAATGCATTGTTTTTGTGATGATAAAGATATTGCAAAAAAATCTCTAGATTTAGGTTTTTATATATCTTTTTCAGGAATCGTTACTTTTAAAAATGCTACAAATGTAAGAGAAGTATGTTCATATGTTCCTTTGGATAGAATGTTGGTGGAAACAGATTCCCCTTATCTGGCCCCTGTACCGAAGAGGGGTAAACCAAATGAACCAGCTTTCGTTCATTATGTCGCAAAATTCATAGCGGAATTTAAAGGATGCTCCTATGAGGAATTATGTAATATAACTACAAATAATTTTGCAGATTGCTTTAAAGTTTCGGTAAATTAATACGCAGTTTTGTATACATTAACCAAAAAAATATCAATTAAATTGTTTAAAAAAGTTGATTGTTATCACAAATTATGAGATAATATTTACATCTATTAAAGATGATGTTTTTGAAGGAATGTATATATGAATGAAGTGAAACTAGAAGTTATCAATGATGAAGATTTAAATATTATCATTGATGAAACAACTAAGGTTTCTTCAATAAAAAGATATGTACATCTTTTTAAATCTTGGTTATCTTCTGTGAAATCACTGTTTAAGTTTTAATTTTTTCCGCTAATTAGGATCTATAAAAAACTATAAAATTATACAAATTGTTAATA
>JBJFGR010000043.1:0-16917 GCA_051892875.1 Succinivibrionaceae bacterium | reverse complement strand
TTTTCTCTTTTTTTCTATATATTTTTTTGTTTTTTTAGTAAGTGTCTGATTTTACATTTAATTTATTACTAAAGGCTCATACATTACTTTTCATAGTACTAAAAACACTTTAGAAATTCTTCTTAATATGTTGATAAATTTTTATAAGCAATTTAATCAATTAACCTCAGTTTTAAGCTATATAATATATTTTTTATCAATTTTACGATCTTAACACCACGAAAGTTATATCAACAATATTGATGGAATATAAATAAAATTTTCAGAAATTATATTACACGCATTATATAATGTATGTATACGATATATTTATATCATATATAACTATGAAGCGAAAATTGTAAACTATTTCTGATATTTAACTTAACACTTTATTTATGAATAATTTCGAAATTAATACCATTGGTTTAAAATGCCCTGAACCATTAATGCTTGTAAGAAAAAAGCTAAGAGAAATTAACACAGGTGATACTATCACTGTATTAGCTGACGATCTGTCTACTATAAGAGACTTTAAACTATTATGCTCACATATGTCACATAAATTACTATCACAATCACAAGAAAAAGACATATTAACTTTTATCATAGAAAAATAATAACACATGTAAACGCTTTTTTTTGTATAATATGCAGTTAGGTTATAGCATGATTGTTATCAATGCTTTTTATTTTTTTATAGTTTTATAGTAATGTCACTTTTGATTTTCCAAGGATTGTGCGATGTCTAACTCATACGATATCAAAACATTTCAAGGGTTAATTTTAACTCTTCAAGATTATTGGTCAAGACAAGGTTGTCTTTTAGCCCAACCTTTTGATATGGAAGTGGGTGCAGGAACTTCTCACCCAATGACTTTTTTAAGAGCAATAGGACCAGAACCTCACCATTGTGCTTATGTACAACCATCTAGACGACCAACAGATGGTCGTTATGGTGAAAACCCAAATAGATTACAACATTATTACCAATTCCAAGTTGTATTAAAACCGTCACCTGAAAATATTCAAGAATTATATCTAGGTTCTCTAAAGGAACTTGGTTTTGATCCATCTACTCATGATATTAGATTTGTTGAAGATAACTGGGAAAACCCAACATTAGGTGCTTGGGGTTTAGGTTGGGAAATTTGGTTAAATGGTATGGAAGTTACACAGTTTACTTATTTCCAACAAGTTGGTGGTCTTGAATGTTATCCTGTAACTGGAGAAATCACATATGGTCTAGAACGTTTAGCCATGTACATTCAAGGTGTAAACAATATTTATGACTTAGTGTGGGCTCATACACCTTCCGGTGATATCACATATGGTGATGTTTTTCATCAAAATGAAGTTGAACAATCAACATACAATTTTGAGTATGCTGACGTTCCTTTCTTATTTGGATTGTTTGATCAATGTGAAAAAGAATGTTTAGAATTACTTGCGTTAGAAAAACAATTACCCCTACCAGCTTATGAAAGAATATTAAGAGCTGCTCATGCTTTCAACTTACTCGATGCAAGGCATGCTATTTCTGTAACAGAGCGTCAAAGATATATCCTAAGAGTTCGTACTTTGTCAAAAGCTGTTGCTGAAGCTTACTATGAATCAAGAAAAAAACTTGGTTTCCCTATATGTAACAAAAAAAATTCTTAGGAGATTGTAATGTTAACAAAGAATTTACTAATTGAATTAGGTACTGAAGAATTACCTCCTAAAGCTCTTAGAAAGTTAGCAGAAGCTTTTAAGGACAATTTTACAAATGAATTAATTAAAGCATCCATAAATTTTTCTGAAATCAAATGGTATGCAACACCAAGACGCTTAGCATTAAAAGTTTTGAATATAAGCACAAAACAAAACGATAAAGTAATTGAGAAAAAGGGGCCTTCTGTATCTGTTGCTTTTTCTGATAATAAACCTACTAAAATAGGCCTTGCATGGGCTAAGTCTATTGGTATAACCATTGACCAAGCTTCTAAGATTCAAACCCCAAAAGGTGAATGGTTGGTTTATACAACTAAAGAGCAAGGTGTAAATACAGCATCTTTACTACCAGAAATTGTTTCAAGAGCAGTATCTAATTTACCTATTCCTAAATTAATGCACTGGGGAACAAGTAATATATTATTTGTTAGACCAGTTCATACATTCACTATGTTACTAGGTGATGAACTCATTAACTGTGAAGTTTTAGGATTAAAATCTTTAAAGACAATAAATGGTCATAGATTTATGGGGGAACAAACATTAACAATTAATAGTGCTGATGAATACCCAGAAATTTTAAAAAACAAAGGTATGGTTATTGCTGATTATAATGAAAGAAAACAACTTATAATTAATGCAATTACTGCCGAAGCTAAAAAAATTGGTGGAAATGCAGATATGGATGATTCTTTAATAGAAGAAGTTACTTCTTTAGTGGAATATCCTGTTCTATTAACTGCGAAATTTGAAGAACGATTCCTAAATGTTCCTGCCGAAGCCCTTGTTCACACAATGAAAGGCGACCAAAAATATTTCCCTGTTTATAAAGACGGTAAATTACTTCCTAATTTCATCTTTATTAGCAATATTATCTCAAAATCTCCAGAGATCGTAATTCAAGGTAATGAACGTGTTATTAGACCTAGATTATCTGATGCTGAATTTTTCTTCAATACAGATAAAAAACAATCCTTATTCTCAAGATTTGATAGTTTAAAGAATGTATTATTCCATAAACAATTGGGTTCACTAGCTCAGAAATCTGAATGGGTTGCAACTATCGCGTCAAACATAGCAAAAAATATTAATGCTAACTGTAATTTAGCCTATAGATCAGGGATCTTATCAAAGTGTGATTTAATGACTAATATGGTTATGGAATTCACAGATACTCAAGGCATTATGGGTATGCATTACGCAAGAATTGATGGAGAAAACGAAGAAGTTGCACTAGCAATGAATGAACAGTATTTACCAAGATTTGCAGGTGATGAACTACCAAATACATTAGTTACAAGTGCTGTAAGTTTAGCAGAAAAAATAGTTACACTAGTTGGTATTTTTGGAATTAATCAACTACCTAAAGGCGATAAAGACCCATTTGGATTAAGACGTGCTTCTATTGGGTTAATAAGAATCCTTGTTGAAAAACAAATCAATTTAGATATTAAAGATTTCATAATTCAAGCTAGAGATTTAATAGGAGATAAGATAACTAATAAAAACGTTGTATCTGATGTTATTGAATATATAACCGGCAGATTTAAAGCTTACTACCAAGATTTATCTATCTCTACAGATATTGTTCAATCTGTTTTATCTCTAAATATTACAAATCTTCTTGAATTTGATAAACGAGTTAAAGCTGTAAGAGAATTCAAAAATCTTCCTGAAGCAGAGTTTTTATCAGCAGCTAACAAACGTGTTCGAAATATCTTAAATAAAACATCAAATATAGTTAACTTTAATGATAAATTATTACAAGATAAAGAAGAAATTAATCTATTTAATAGCATTATCAATGTTGAATCTCAAATAACTGCACTTATGTCAGAAAACAATTACACAGGTGCTTTAAATAAACTAGCTGCTTTAAAAGAACCTATTGATAAGTTTTTTGAGGATGTAATGGTTAATTGCGAAGATGTAGACGTAAAAAATAATAGAATAGCTTTACTATTCAAATTACAAAATTTACTTTCAAATATCGCTGATATTTCAACATTACAAAAATAATTTCTATTTAAATATAAAAATCCTAATTTTATTTATCAAATTAGGATTTTTTATATCTAAAATATCTTCTACCTATAAACTCTACATCATCGCTCTTTTTGCCAAAATAAAAAAAAATAGATATAATTATTCTAGGAAACTAAAGGACAACGACATGCAAAACATAACTACTGATGTTGCAATTATAGGTGCAGGCACAGCAGGAATTAGTGCCTATTATGCTAGTAAAGAAAATGGAGCTAAAACTCTATTAATAGAAAAAGGTCCAATAGGAACAACTAATATAAGAAAAGGGGGGATTCCTACACAAATTTTAAGACATTTAGCTAACTCAAATTTATCATCTCAAAATACACAAAGTACTTTTACTCTTTATGGTAAATCTGCCGAACATAAAGTTGAATTTAAAGATATTCTTAATTATGTAAGAAATCAAAAAAGATGTTTTATTGAAAATTTCATCAAAGATATGTATACCATTCCAGAAGATGATAGAATTATTGGTGAAGCTATCTTTAAAGATAATCACACCTTATATATACAAGAGTGTGACACAGAAATCACTGCTAAATCAATTATCATCGCAACTGGTTCCATCCCCTATATACCGACCAATCTCAAATTACTTGGTGATAAAGTTATCTCAAGTGATCAACTATTTGAATTATCAGAACTTCCAAAAAGTTTAGCTATTTTTGGTACTGGTAGTATTGGGTTAGAATTAGGACAAACACTTACAAAATTAGGTGTAAAAACTGCGGTCTTTGGTCAAAAAACATTTTGGCATTTTACAGACCAAAAGGTTGCAAATGAAGCTTTAGAAGCATTAAGAGAAAAAGCTTTCATCGTTATGGATAGCCAAATAACCGATATGTCAGCAACTGATAATGGAATAAATATTTACTATCTAGATGAGTCATATCATGAATGTTATATTTCAGTAGATAATATTTTATGTACTTATGGTCGTATACCAAATTTATCTAAATTGAAATTGCATACAGCAGGTATTATAAATGATAAAAACGGCATTCCATACGTAAATAATACTACAATGCAAACTAATGTTCCTAATATATTTTTAGCTGGAGATACAAGTTCTACCAATGGAAATTTACAAAAAGCAATTTCCCAAGGAAAAATTGCTGGAAAAAATGCTGCTTTATATCCCAATATAGAAAATAACAACGATATAACAAATTTAGAGATAATTTTTACGGATCCTGAGATGGCAATTGTTGGCATGAATCTAAATTCTGTAAATGAAGATGCACATTTGGGAAATAAATATATTATTGGTGAAGCTAAAACAAAAAACAACACTATTGCCCAATTAAAAAACATTAAATATGGTTTAGTGCACGTTTATTTTGGTGTTGAAAGCAAAGTTTTATTAGGGGCTGAATTATGTGTACCTAATGCCCAAAGCCTTGCCCAATTTATACATTGTGCCATATTAAATAAAATGACTCTTGATGACTTAGTTAATTTTACTTTCTACCATCCTTCAGTTTATGAATTATTAGGTGAAGCTTGCAGAGATGCACAAAAAAAATTCAAATTACTTTATAAATATTATAGATAATAGAAATTATAGAGAAGTTTTATTATGAATACTCAAAAAATTGTATTAGCTACTTCAAATCCAGGAAAAGCAAAAGAATTTAATAGAATGTTAATTAATTCCAACATCGAAATCGTTCTTCAAAGTGAATTCAATACACCTGTTGCCGATGAAATAGGCACTACATTTGTTGAAAATGCAATTATAAAAGCAAGAAACGCTTGTAAATATTCAAAATTACCTGCGATAGCAGATGATTCAGGAATAGAAGTTGATTGCTTAAATGGTGCACCTGGTGTTCATTCAGCAAGATATAGTGGAGAAAATGCAACT
This sequence comes from Succinivibrionaceae bacterium, assembly GCA_051892875.1. GTDB lineage: Bacteria > Pseudomonadota > Gammaproteobacteria > Enterobacterales > Succinivibrionaceae > JBJFGR01. Next base: position 11,309 of record JBJFGR010000043.1, on the reverse strand, counting down.
GACGAGAATAATTTAAATAAGCTACTTAATGAAGTTAAAAAATATCCCCCAAACCAAAGAACAGCAAGATATTGGTGCGTTCTTGTACTCATGCGCCACGAAAATGACCCTACACCTATAATCTGTCAAAAGTCATGGAATGGAGAGATTATCTTAGAAAAAAGAGGAAACAATGGGTTCGGATACGATCCTTCTTTTTTCATTCCTATTTTAGGTAAAACAGCAGCCGAATTAGAACCTGATGTAAAAAATAGAATAAGCCATAGAGGTCAAGCTTTAAGAGAATTAATGGAAACAATTTTAAATTTATATGGAAATCAGTTTGAATAATCAAAAATTACCCAACTTATCTCTCTATATACATTTACCATGGTGCGTAAGAAAATGTCCTTATTGTGATTTTAATTCTTATTGCAAACCTAATAATTCTAGTCTATTTGAATTGTATATTAAAGCATTGAAACGTGAATTATCTTTTATTATCAAAAATTCAAACTTTTTTATCCAAAATAGAGAGATTATGAGTATATATTTTGGTGGAGGAACACCATCACTATTTTCTCCATCATTACTCTATACTCTTCTATCATTTATTTCTAATAATTTTAATTTATCAGAAGATATTGAAATTAGCATGGAAATGAATCCTGGAACAGTTTCAAAACAAACAATATCTGAATATAAAAGTATCGGTATTAACAGGGTTAGTATAGGTGTTCAAAGCCTTAATGACAATTCATTAAGGTTGCTTGAAAGAATTCATAATAAAGATTGTGCACTAAAATCTATAGAACTAATTAAAGAATATTTTTCAAATTTCAATGTTGATATTATGCATTCTTTACCAAAACAATCGACTAAAGAAACCTTAGAAGATTTAAAACAAATTCTGCAGTTTTCTCCGCCTCACATATCATGGTATCAATTAACAATTGAAGAAGATACTAAATTTGGGAAAAAAACACCAGAAGAAATGCCTTCAGATGATATTATAGAAAACAATTATTTATTAGGATATGATTTATTAAAAAAAAATAATTTTGAACACTATGAAATAAGTGCGTTTGCAAAAAATAATAATTATTGCAAACATAATGTTAATTACTGGGAATATGGAGATTATCTAGCAATCGGGGCTGGTGCACATAGCAAAGTGTCAATCTATAATGAATCAATTCTTAATGTTTTTAGACAAGAAAGAGTTCAAAATCCATTAGAATACATAAAATACATTTCAGACCTCGAAACACAGAAATTAAAAGATATTTCAAATATTAATTCCAATTTATATGTCAATAAATTTGTTCCCATAAATGAACGCCCTTTTGAATTTTTTTTGAATAGATTTAGATTATTTAATAATATAAATTTTTCTGAATTTTATGAAAAAACAGGTTGTGAATTTTCTACAATATTACCAAAATTGCAAAATTTTGAAGAAGATAATTTAATAGCTATAGATTTTGGAAAAAATCTTTTAAAACTAACAAAAAAAGGACATCTTTTTGTTAATCACATGTTAGAAGAATTATTATAACTAATAAAATTTGTGCGATTGCTCGATTATTGAATTTTTATTTTTTATAAAATTACGTATTTATATTAAAATAAAAAAATATTATAAGGTGGATAAAATAATGTCTTTAAATGTTATAGTATGTGATGATTCAAAATTTGCACGAAATCAATTAATCAAGATTTTACCCAAAAGATTAATCAAAAATCTTTACCAAGCTAACAATGGAGCTGAAGCCATGCAGTTAATAAGAGATGGTAAAGGTGATTTAATCTTTCTAGATTTAAACATGCCAATTATGGATGGATACCAAGTATTAGAAGCCATTAAACAAGAAAATTTAGATATTCTAAAGATTGTAGTAAGTGGTGATATACAACAACAAGCCCAACAAATAATTAGCCAATATAATGTATTAGAATTTGTAAAAAAACCAATACAAGAAGAATTTTTAAAAGAATTACTTCTACGAAAAAAAATTTGTTCACAAACTGATTTTAACGGTGAAACAATTGATTCAAAAGAATATCTATCAGCTTCCGTTACATCCATAAATACAGAAAATCAATTTGATGAATTAAAAGAAAAATTTAATGTAGCTACAGGACAGGCTGCCTCAAAACTTGCAGATATATTAAATCTTTTTATAACAATGCCACTTCCTATTATAAAAATAAAAAAAGGTAAAGAATTAGCAACAGATATAAAGGAATGGCTAGACTATGATGGAAATATATTAATAAGCCAAGGCTTTGTAGGTAGTAATAGAATTATTGGTGAATCCTTAGTTTTCTTTTCAAACGAAGATATTGAACATTTCACTCACTACATTGGTTCACCAAAATCAGACTATAAAGAAAAATTATCGCTTATTTTAGAATTATCAGGTCTTCTATCTGGAACGTTAATGCGTGGTTTCTTATCGCAATTAAACGCAACTCTTAATTTAACCCACCCAGCTAATGTTCCAAACATTGAAAATAACTTATCAAATGAAGAATTATCTAATACATATATATTATGTGTTGAACTTATCTATGAAATAAAAGACCTTAATATGCAAATTAAATTTAATGTTTTATTTACCCAAAAATCATCTGAAAAACTTAGAGAAATAATGGCGTTTATATGATAAATAATATAAATAATGAGTTGCAGGAAATACATGACTTGCACAGATTTTTATCTATTATTCAAAACTTAAATGTTGGTGTAATTGTCGTAGATAGGTCTTTTACAGTAAAAATTTGGAACAATTTCATGGAAGTAAACAGCGGTATTTCTGGAAATAGAATTAATGGACAGAACCTTTATAAGTTTTTCCCTGAAATCGAAAATTCTTGGCTAAAAGACAAAATCATGGAAGCTTTTACATTAGAAACTCCAGTATTCAGTTCATGGGAACAACATTCAGAAGTTTTCAAATTTGTGAATAATAGGCCATTTACCGGAAGATCAATGAACATGTATATGAATTTCAGCATTATACCTATGAATTCATTATCTTGTGGTGTCGATGAAGTTACCATTATTATCTATGACGTTACAGATGAATCATGCTCTAAACTAGGTTTACAAGAAGCAAATAATAAATTACATCAAATGTCTATAACCGATGGTTTGACAGGTATATTTAATAGAGCCTATTGGGAAGAAGCTCTTAGACATCAATATAATTATTACTTAAGAACAAAGCATCCTGTTACTCTGTTAATGTTCGATATTGATCACTTTAAAAAAGTAAATGACACATATGGTCACCCTGCAGGCGATGCTGTTTTAAAAGATGTTGCAAAAATTCTAAAAAAATCGATTCGTAGTACTGATATTGCAGGTAGGTATGGTGGTGAAGAATTTGGAGTTATTCTGTTAGATGCAACTAGAGAATTTGCATATTTTATAGCTGAACGTTTAAGAAAGAATGTAGAAGAACATACAGTATTTTATAATAATTTGACTATAAAATTTACTATAAGCATTGGGCTCTGCACTCTTTCAGATGTTACCCCTTCAGCAAAAGAATGGCTTGTAAGAACAGATAACTCCCTTTACTTTGCGAAAGAACATGGAAGAAATAGATGTACTCAATATGGATTAAATGACACTGAAGAAACAAAGGATATGGTTATACCAATACCTGTAAAAAAGACAAAACAATAAATTTAAGGAGGATATAATCCTCCTTTTTTTATATAATATAATACCAACAATCTTTTTCTTTAGTCTGATCACCATCAATAGCAGACATTTGCATTTCATTTATCTTTACAGTAACTCTCGTTAATGGTTCTATTGATTTTGTTATAAAAGCATTCCCACCGATAACAGAATCATGACCAATAACAGTATTACCACCTAGAATTGATGCATTTGAATAAATAGTTACATTATCCTCTATAGTTGGATGTCTTTTCTTATTTCTTAAACGCTGTCCACCATTTGTTGATATAGCCCCTAAAGTAACGCCTTGATATATTTTTACATTATTACCTATAATTGTAGATTCTCCAATAACAATCCCTGTCCCATGGTCTATAAAGAATGAATGTCCAATTTCAGCACCTGGATGAATATCAATCCCTGTTATGCTGTGAGCATATTCTGACATCATTCTAGGTATTAATGGAATACCTAACTTATATAAAATATGAGCTATTCTATATATAGTTATTGCTGTTATCCCAGGATAAGATAAAATTATTTCACTATAACTAAAAGCTGCAGGATCAGAATCAAAGCTTGCTTTTACATCTTCTTCCAAATAACTCCTAATATTAGGTATCTCATTTAAAAATTTTAAGCATAAATTTTCAGCTATTTGTTGTTTCTTTACTTTATCAATATTTGAATATTTTTCATCTTTTGAATACCTCAAAGATATATATATTTCCTTTGTTAAATAATAGGCAACATCTTCAACTACTAGTTTGATTACATTTTTTACATCATAAAATTTAAAATTTTTATCTTTAAAATACCCTGGATATATTATTTTTTGTACATTTTTTAAAATGTCAATTACTATTTGCTTATCGGGTTGTTTAAACACACTCTGCTGATCATCTATAATTCTGTCTGTTGTATAATCGTTTATTATCATGTCGGAAATTTTAAGTAATTCATTATCAATATCCATAAAACAATCCTATTATCTTTTAAATTTTGACTAGTATAGTTTAAACTAAAAAATTACTATTAGCACTTATGATGTTGTATATTTAAATTTATAATAAAAAGGCTAAGCATAATCACTTAGCCTATAAATATAAAACTCTTACTTATTACTTACCGAATACAATCTGCTTCATATCCTTCATGTAACCACGTAATTTTCTACCAACTACTTCTATTGGATGGTTTCTAATCTTTTCATTTACAGAAATTAATACTTCATTATCTACCGAAGTATCAGTTACTGATAAACCTTTACCGATATATTCTAATGAAACTTTATCCATATAATTTTCTTTCAATAATGGAATACAAGCATTAGAGAATAAATAGTTGCCATATTCAGCAGTATCAGAAATTACAACATTCATTTCATACAAACGCTTACGAGCAATTGTATTAGCAATTAATGGCAATTCATGTAGTGATTCATAGTATGCTGATTCTGCGTATATACCAGAAGCTGTCATTGTTTCAAAAGCTAATTCAACACCAGCCTTAATAGTAGCAACCATGAAAATACCCTTATCAAAGTATTCTTGTTCTTTAATTTCGACATCACAAGCTGGAGCATTTTCAAAAGCTGATTCACCAGTTTCCTTTCTCCATCTTAATAAATCCTTATCACCTTCTGCCCAGTCCTTCATCATTGTTGATGAAAACGCACCACTTTCAATATCATCCATATGTTTCTGATATAAAGGTCTCATAATATCCTTTAATTCTTCAGCCATATTAAATGCAACAATCTTTGCAGGATTAGATAAGCGATCCATCATATTAGTGATACCACCAAACTTTAATGCTTCACCAATTGTTTCCCAACCATATTGTAATAACTTACAAGCATAACCAGCATCTATTCCATTAGCAACCATCTTATCAAATGCTAACAATGAAGCAGTCTGTAACATACCACATAAAATAGTCTGTTCACCCATCAAATCAGATTTAACTTCGGCAACAAAAGAAGATTCCAAACAACCAGCTTTGTGACCACCTGTACCTGCAGCCCAAGCTTTTGCAATATCCCAACCTTCACCTTTCGGATCATTTTCAGGATGCACAGCGATTAATGTTGGAACACCAAAACCACGTAAATATTCATTTCTTACTTCTGTACCAGGGCACTTTGGAGCAACCATCACAACAGTAATATCTTTACGAATTTCTTCACCAACTTCAACAATATTAAAACCATGTGAATAACCTAAAGCAGAACCTTCCTTCATTAATGGCATCACTGCTTTAACAACTGGTGAGTGTTGCTTATCAGGAGTTAAATTAATAACTAAATCAGCAGTTGGAATTAATTCTTCATAAGTACCAACTTTAAAACCGTTTTCAGTTGCTCTCTTGAAAGATGATCTTTTTTCTTCAATTGCTTCTTTTCTTAGTGCATAAGAAACATCTAATCCAGAATCTCTCATGTTTAAACCTTGATTTAAACCCTGTGCACCACAACCTATAATAACAATTTTTTTACCTTTTAAAAAATCACAACCACTTGCAAATTCTGATCTGTCCATAAAACGACAACAACCTAATTGAGCAAGTTGTTGGCGTAGATTTAAAGTATTAAAATAATTAGCCATTTTTCAACCTTTAAAATTAAACCTAACAATTAAGCCTTAAAATATAATTACATATTATAACCTCTATTTTTTATTGCTAAAAGTGATATAATTGCAAAACAATATTGCATTTTTTTCAACATTAAATTATATTTTTTTTATGAATACAAATGAATTGAACAATTTTTTAACCCTAGCTAGTACTTTAAATTTTTCCTCAGCAGCTAATAAGTGTGCCATGAGTACATCTACATTGAGTAGAAGCATTCAACGTCTAGAAAAAGAACTTGATACTCAATTATTTAAAAGAAATAATAAAACAGTTTCTTTAACAGAAAAGGGACTAATTTTAAAAAAATTTGCTGAAGAATTTCTACTTAAATATAGTATTTTAAAAAAAGAGTTAAAATCCCAAAACAACCAAATACATGGTCATATAAGTATATATTGTTCAGTTACCGCGAGTTATCTATTTTTACCAAAAATTTTAAATAAGTATCGTATTACTTATCCTCATGTAGAATTAAAAATAGAAACGGGAAATGAAGCTATTGCTTTAAAAAAATTAAAAGATAACGTAGCAGATTTTGTGATAGCCGCTATTCCAAAATCTCTTCCTAATAACATTATATCAAGGGAACTTGTAAAGATTCCCTTAGTTTTTATAGCACCTTCTGAAATTCCTGCGAATTGGTATACTAAATATGGAGATATTGACTGGAAAAATATTCCATACATAGTATCTGAACAAGGTGAATTACGAAAATCACTATATAACTGGTTCAAAAAAAATCATATAAAACCAAATATATACGCTGTGGTAGCGGGAAATGAAGCCATCGTATCTATGGTTTCCCTACGCATGGGTATAGCACTAATCCCCAAAGCAGTGGTTGAACAAACTCCACTAAAAGATTCAATAAACATTATAGATGAACAATTAAAAATTGCCCCCTTTAATGTAAGCTTGTGTTTTAATATAAATAAATTAAACGAAATTACAATAAAATCATTTATAGATCTTCTAGAATAATAGTGCATAAAAATTTAAGTTTTTATAAAAAATGCATAAAATAACACATCGTGATAAAATAATTAAAAATTTTTTACATTCATATAGGTGTAACTATGAAAAATATTAATCCTACAAAGACTAAAGCTTGGCAAGCTTTATCAGAATACTTTAACTCTAATAAAGATGTTACTATCGCAGAACACTTTAAAGCGGACCCAAATCGTTTTAAAAATTTTTCTCTAAAATTAGGAAATGATTTTTTAGTAGATTTTTCAAAAAACAGAATAGATTCAAAAGCTTTATCATTGCTCATTGATTTGGCAAAAGAATGCGAATTAGAATCTGCTATTGAATCTATGTTCACTGGTAAAAAAATTAACGTAACTGAAAACAGAGCAGTTCTTCACACAGCATTAAGAAATAGATCTAATAATCCTGTTTTTGTTGACGGAAAGGATATTATGCCTGACATTAACGCAGTGTTAAAAAAAATGAAAGATTTTTGTGAAAAAATCATTTCAGGAGAATGGAAAGGATATACAGGAAAACCTATCACCGATATTATAAACATTGGTATTGGAGGAAGTGACCTGGGGCCATGCATGATTACAGAAGCTTTAGGAGCTTATAGAAATCATTTAAAGGCTCACTTTGTATCAAATGTTGATGGTACTCATATTGCAGAAACTCTTAAAAAACTAAATCCAGAAACCTCACTGTTTTTAATTGCCTCTAAAACATTTACAACTCAAGAAACAATGACTAATGCTTTAACAGCACGCGAATGGTTCTTAAAATCAGCAGGTGATAAAGTTCATGTTGCAAAACATTTTGTAGCTTTATCAACAAATGCAAAAGCTGTAGCTGAATTCGGGATTGATACCAATAACATGTTTGAATTTTGGGATTGGGTAGGAGGTAGATACTCATCATGGTCAGCAATTGGCATGCCTATCGCTTTAGCTATAGGTTTTGACAATTTTGAAAAATTATTAACAGGGGCTTACAATATGGATTGCCATTTCCGTAGTGCACCTTTTGATAAAAACATTCCTATCGTTTTAGCACTAATTGGCATTTGGTACAACAACTTCTACAAATTTGAATCTGAAGCAATCCTTCCATATGACCAATATATGTACAGATTCCCCGCATATTTCCAACAAGGTAATATGGAATCAAATGGAAAATATATAGATAGAAACGGCAACAAAGTTGATTATCAAACTGGACCGATTATTTGGGGTGAGCCAGGAACAAATGGTCAACACGCTTTCTATCAATTAATTCACCAAGGCACAAAGATTATCCCTGCTGATTTTATTGCACCAGTACTCAGCCATAATCCAATTGGTGACCATCATGCAAAATTACTTTCTAATTTCTTTGCTCAAACTGAAGCTCTAGCATTCGGAAAATCTAAAGAAACTGTTATTGCAGAATTTGAAAGCAAAGGTGTAAAAAAAGAATCTTATGAACAATTGATACCTTATAAGGTATTTGAGGGAAATAGACCTACAAATTCAATACTTGTAAAACAAATAACTCCTGAAACACTTGGTGAATTAATTGCAATGTACGAACACAAAATATTTGTTCAGGGTGTTATTATGAACATATTCAGCTTTGATCAATGGGGCGTAGAATTAGGTAAACAATTAGCTGGAAAAATCTTGCCTGAATTAACAAATAGCGAAGTAATTACAACACATGACGCTTCAACTAACGGTTTAATTAATTTCTATAAGACAATTTCAAAATAATACAAAATATTTTTAACAAGAAGAACGCAATAAAATTGCGTTCTTCTTTATTAATTATCTTAATTTACTTTCACAACAATTATTCATTATCTCTATTATGCTATCCAACAACACTGAATAAAGCAAAACATAATCCACAAAAAACACTTCAACTTAAAAAAAAATGTGCATTATATAAGAATAAAAGATTTCCTTACTAGAAATATGAAAAAAATAATATTAGGATAAATAAATATAAATAGTGGAGGATAAGTTTATGAAAAAGCTTGGATACTATACCGAAAATAATAAAGCGTATTTCAATATATACGCTCCTTTATGTAATACTTTATCCGTTGAATTAGATAAGGATCACACTCATTTTGAACTAGAAAAAAATAAAGATGATTACTTTTATGGAGAAATCCCCCTACTTGAAGAAGGTGAATTATATTGGCTAGTAAAGAATGATTATCAATATTTACCAGATCCTTATTCTAAACGTCAACCATTTAATGTCCACGGTGCATCCATGATAACATATCCCCAAAAAGCAAGCTTTGATAATTGGAAAGGTATAAAAGCAGAAAATGCAATAATTTATGAATTGCACATAGGAACATTTACTAAAGATGGAACATTTAAAGCAGCAACAGAAAAATTACAATATTTAAAAAGCCTAGGCATAAACGTTATTGAAATTATGCCTATTGCAGATTTTCCAGGTGATCGAAACTGGGGTTATGATGGAACATTTATGTTTGCAATAAATCCGTCATATGGAACTAATACAGATCTCACAAATTTTATAAATGAGGCCCATAAATTAGGAATTGGAGTGATTTTGGATATTGTATATAACCATTTTGGACCTGAAGGCAATTATACAGGTATGCTTGCACCTTTTACGAGAACTGAAGATACACCATGGGGAGCAGCGATAAATTTTGATTCCCAAGGTTCTAGCGGCATAAGAGATTTTTATTTATACAATACAAAATATTGGATATCTGAAATAGGATTTGATGGTTTTAGAATGGATGCCACATCATTCATTATTGATAAAAGCCCAAAACATATACTAACTGAAATTAATGAACTTGTTCAAAATATCTCTCGTGAAGAGAACAGAGAAATAATAATGATTGCTGAACATTTACGTAATATAAAAAATGTTACTGCAGAAGATGGTTTAAAATTTAATGCTCAATGGTGTGATGACTTAAGTTTTAGTATTATATCCCTTTTAACAAAACAAAAATTTAGAAATTACAAAGATTTCGGGACTATAAGTGATGTACTTAAAGCATTCAATGAAGGTTTCGTTTATGATGGCACAAAATTAAATTCAGTGCATAACTGTAAAATGGGTGAAAGTGGAAAAGAAATAGTACCTAGAAAAATCGTGTCTTACATACAAAACCATGACCAAATAGGAAATCGACCTAAGGGTGACAGATTATATACATCATATGGACAAGATAAAACCCTATTGGCATATACAATCTTATTAGCAAGTCCGTACATACCCATGATTTTTATGGGAGACGAATATGGTGAACTAAATCCATTTTATTTCTTTGAAAGTTTCACAGATCAATGGTTAATAGACGCAGTAAATAAAGCAAGACAGGAAGAATTAGAAATAAGCGATAAAGATTACAAAAAACCCCATGATGTGGAAACATTTATAGATAGTAAAATCGATTGGCAATTTAGCACGGAAGAAAGTCAAATAGAAATACTTGATTTCTTTAAAAAATTAATAGCTTTAAGAAAAAGCGGGTACATAGGAAACAGTGATAGAGCTATGAACTATGCCCAAATTATAAATGATAAAGTGATGATCATAGTCTCCAATAAATCATACGTTGTCTGCAATCTAAGTGATAAAGAAATATCATTACAAGATTTAAAGCTAGAATGCACAAATAATGTACTATTATCATCAAAGTTGATTAATCAAAAAGATAAATCAATTATCTATCCTAATAGTGCGATCATTTACGAACGCTAAAAAGTAATCAATAAAACAAAAACACCAAACAATATGACCACAGAAAATGTTAACTCAAATTTCTAGGTCATTCTAGACGAATTTAAGGCTTGTTTCCTATAATTAATTGGAGGCAATCCTTTTATGACATTTTCATTTTAGCATTTTTAGTTATACATAACTTACGCTGATTAAATAGAAAACCCCGTTATCAATCAGGTTGATCAACAACAGGGTCATATAAAAAAGCCTGGCAATGACCTACTCTCACATAGCGAATGCTACACTACCATCG
>JBJFGR010000042.1:0-3299 GCA_051892875.1 Succinivibrionaceae bacterium | reverse complement strand
TTATTAACAATTTGTATAATTTTATAGTTTTTTATAGATCCTAATTAGCGGAAAATGAAAATGCAGTTTTCGGGTAAAATATATCTTAGTTGAAAAACATTAGGTGTATTTTATGAGAAGAGATATATTATATGTTATGAGGACTACTTTCTTTTAAAACATGACAAAATCAGAGTTCATAAACAAAAGGCTTCATAGGTGCATAGCTCTCAATTTTTGCCCACAACTATGCACAAAGAACTTAAAAATTATATAATTTTTACATTGATGATGTTATCTTTATTTTTTTAACTAAAGAGGTCAAAATGGCATTACTTAATGTAGGTTCAAAAATTCCTAATATAACCCTAAAAGATCAAAACAACAATGATATCAATCTTATCGATATCTCTAAAAATTTAACATTGCTATACTTTTATCCAAAGGCTTTGACTAGTGGTTGCACAACTCAAGCGTGCGCTATTCGAGACGCAGGAGATGAATTAAAATCCCGAAATCTAACTGTTTATGGAATTAGTCCCGATAATGTTACAAAAATCCAAAAATTTATTACTAAAGAAAATTTGAATTTTTCTCTACTAGCAGATGAAAATCATAGTGCATGTGAAGCTTTTGGAGTATGGGATTTAAAAAAGATGTACGGAAAAGAATACTATGGTGTTCTAAGAACAAGTTTCTTAGTAAAAGATGGTGTAATATTAGAAGTTTTTCCTAAGGTGAAACCCAAAGAACATTTATCAAAAGTTTTAGAATATTTTGATAATTACTTAGAAAAATAAGCCAAATAAAAAAATAATAATTCAAAAACTCCCACTTTTTATATAATATAAAAGAGGGAGTTTAAACTATGTAAGCATCTTGTATATGATAAAAAATAACAATTACCGATCATTAGGATATAATTCTTTTGTATGTTCGTCATTTAATTCAAAATGCTGATAATCTTTTACACTCTTCCAGCCACCACCCCATATAAAACCTTTTGAAATAAAAGCTTTATACGCATCGTCATTAAGTGAAACTTTATATTTAAAATTCCGGCTTCTATCTACATATTTAGTTGCATTTTTTGGTTCAATTACTAATGTTCCATCTTCTAAAGTCTTTACATATGGATTATATTTTGTATTTATGTCTATTGCTAAACCTAAAGCATGCTTTGATAACTTAGTAGTATTAGAAATATATCTACAATTAAATGCAGATGAATTATTATCTTCCATCGAACGTTGATCATCAGCATCATAATCATCAATTAACTTTATTTTTTCAATAGGATAACTTTCTCTATAAAGAATTTTAAAAATATTGATAACATCTTTAGCGATATATTTATTTACTATCAGTTCCCCTCTAATAGTTCTGCCATTTATGTTTTTATGAAGAACTGTTAAATAACGAAGATCACTTACCGGAAATTTACAAAATTCTTTATATGACTTACCATTTATCCTTTCAAGTAATTCAGGACTAATTGTACTAATAGTAAAAAATTCATCTGGATGAGTAACTGCATATACATCAATTGGTACATCATCATAATCATTATTATATTGTTCAGTATAAATATAGTCAGTAGCATCTACAAAATTAACATATAGTACTAAAAAAATTACAAAAATTTTTATAAAAAATCTTGAGAAATAATGTCTATTAAACACCATAAAAATCCCTACACCAGTAAAAAAGGCCCTAAATTGGTTGGTTTCGGTATTTCATAAATACAAGGATAAGTAACATCTACCAAATACAAACCATCTGGTTGAGCTGTTGCCCCCGCCAAATTTCTATTCTTTGCCTCAAAAATTTCCTGTAACCAACTTATTGGTTTTCGCCCATAACCTATCTCAACTAAAGATCCTACAATATTCCTAACCATATGCAGTAAAAAAGCATTAGCAGTTATATCAATAATTACATAATCACCAATTCTTGTTACAAAAACTCTGTGAACATTACGCATTGGTGTTCGGCTTTGACAACCAGCACCTCTAAATGTAGTAAAATCATGTTCTCCAACTAAACACTGTGCAGCTTGATTCATAGCCACATCATCTAAATAAGCATTATAATAATGGCTTATTAAACCATTACATATACCAGGGCGACTCCTATTATTTAAAATAACATAGCGATAACGCCGAGCTGTAGCGGAAAATCTAGAATGAAAATTATCTGAAACTTCTTTTGCCCAGGTTACAGAAATATCTCTAGGCAAATTAGCGTTAGTTCCAATAACCCACGCTTGAATTGGTCTTTCGCTATTCGTAAAAAAATCAACTACTTGACCTGTTGCATGAACTTTAGCGTCTGTTCTTCCAGCACAAAAAGTTTCTATAGGTTCGGCAGCTATTTTACTCAAAGCTTTTTCCAGCTCCCCCTGTACACTAATTTCTTCTTTTTGTCTTTGAAATCCCTTATAGGAAGTTCCTTTATATTCTATTCCTAAAGCTACGTGCATAAATATATTCTAGTCAGTCAAAAATTCATGTCTTGATGCTTGATTAAATTTAAAATAACCACCTAAAGCAGTTGTTGTTGTTTGACTAGTTGCATCAGTAACTCCTCGTGATTTTACACAATAATGAGTAGCTGTTATGGTTACAGCCACATCTTGAGTCTCTAAAAGAGCTTGCAACGCCACTAGAATTTGTTGTGTTAACCTTTCTTGAACCTGAGGTCTTTTCGCAAAAAACTGTACTATGCGATTAATCTTTGATAAACCAATAATTTTTGCGCGTGGCAAATAAGCAACCTTAGCATATCCATCAATTGTTACAAAATGGTGTTCACATGTACTAGTTAATGTTATATCTTTAACTTTAACCATTTCATCAACTTTCATTTTGTTTTCAATTACAGTAATCTTTGGAAAATTACAATAGTCTAAACCTGAAAAAACCTCATTTACATACATCTTAGCTATACGATAAGGTGTTTGCATTAAACTGTCATCTGACAAATCTAATCCAAGAATTTCCATTACAGATTTCATATGCTTTTCAATCAAAGATCTTTGCTCATCATGAGTTAGACTAACTGGCAACCTAGGTGTTTCTAAGCCTTGAGCAGCTAGAGCATCTCTTACAATTTGAGCTTCCTTGCTTATTTCTGACATACAATAACTACTCCATTTGTTAAAGAAAATAAAGTAAAAAATTTTTATTATACGCATTATATCATATAAAAAAAATTTATTCGCAGTTATTTTCCTATAAAACCGTTTGTTTGCTTATTCCAAAGACCCGTCTTTAGACTTTCTCACAATATTCTTTTGAATAATTCCCCTCTTTCTTAAA
>JBJFGR010000041.1:0-16937 GCA_051892875.1 Succinivibrionaceae bacterium | reverse complement strand
TCTATGATCCAGAGATTTGATTTGCTCAAAAGCATCTAATATAATCTTATCGTTTAGTTTAGGATCATCTATAGACATTGGAATTGATTTGAATTTTAACATAAAATCACTTCTCCTTATTATAATGTTTTATTAAAAAATAAAGGGTGGATTTCTCCACCCTCACTCGTTTTGTTATTTAGATTCTTTAGCTGCTCTAATCTTAGCTAGTTTATCACCAGAATAGTTATCTCTTCCTAAGAAAGCGAAGCTATTCATATTAATCATAGTATCAGATTGTAAAGATACATTAGAATTAAATAATCCATCGTTTCTACTAATTTGACCAGCATAACGAGGATTGAATATTCTTTTAGCCATTTCTAGGACTTCTTTATTATTAATCCACATAGCATACATAGTATCACCATCAAAATCAGCACCAAAACCTGACAATATTTGAAGTGGTACACTACATGAATAATCATAATTTAACCCTACTACTCTCATTTGTCTAATAGACTCGGAGCAGATACTAGGATTACGACCAAAGAATACTCCTACATATTCACTTTCTATAATGCTTTCGATAAGATTAGCAATGTTTCTATCCAGAATGTTTCTAGCAGAATCCCAAATCTTATAAGCTTCAGAAGGTGAATAAGTTTTACAAAGTATGTTGATAATTCTTTGTTGGAATATTTCAATCATACTCGCATAAGGCAATTTAATTTGGTCTATCTCTAAACTAGGATTCGGAACAATAACAACTTTAGAGCAGAAGTTAAATCTTCCGCCTATTAATGTTCTAACATATCCTTTCTTCTGTGCTATTACTTTTTCCATATCTGCATATAAAAGATTTACATTCTGTTGCATAGCATACAAAATCTGTTTCTCTGGCTTAGATTTCCTTTTCATAAATAAGACGTCTTTATTAACTCTACTAGCTTGAGCTGCTAGATTGTTATAGATTTCATTATCGCCCTCAAAATTGAACTTATTGTCGTCCACAGAGAAAGGTCTTAATTGAGTTGTATATACAGGTATAGAACCAAAGAATAATTTATCTAGGTTCTCCATTATGCCATTATAATACTCAATCTTTGCAGGTTTTTTATTCTTATAGAATTCAAGAATTTCAAGAATTCTTGCTTTAAACTCCATTACACCAATACCAGCAAATGGTGATGATTTACTACGTTCTTGCTCTACAATAAAACCATTTTCATTGATATTATCATTAGAGTTCAAGATATTATCTAACTCTTTAGATCCTATAAGACTCTGTAAAGATTTATATAGATTAGGGTGAATAAGTTTATATGGTTCTTTGATACATATCCATCCAAAGTATTCAAAATTATCAGATACATATTTGACTGGAGTCTTACAATACTCGCAAATCATACCTGAATGTATTGAGCCTTCAAGATGCCCACACTTACATTTATACCTATTTTCATAAGCATTGGCATCATGTAGAGTTTTACCAAACTTAGGACTAAAGATGCCTTCATCAGACTTCATATCCTTTTTAATATTTTGTTTTTTACGAATAATGAATCCGTTATTTGTATTTAGGTCTTTAACCTTTTCTTTATCCAGATTAAGCCTTTCTATACTACAAATATATTCATAATCTTCAGATTTAGGATATCTAGCATTGATATTTATTTCATGCATACTCTCCATATCATCTTCGATAATATTATTTATTGTGTCCATTTAGACAACCTCCCATTTTAATGATTTATTAATTAGTTACTCTAGATGTATTATTCGAATATCTCTTCAGCAATAAGAACTCCTTCTTTGAATTCATCAAAAAATTGATATTCCTTTTTTACCATTAGAGTATAACTGTTAATAATTATGTCAGGGTCATTAGTGAAGTAATTTTTGTACTTCTCAAGTACCCCACAGCGTCTGATTATAGACTTGAGTTTTTCTTGTGTGATGTTTTCGTCGAATGCTATAGCTTCCTTACAGGTAATATCTATATTTATCATAGAATTGTCTTGAAGCTTAGCAAAGTCAGAATCTACTTTGAATGTAAAATCACCTTTAAGATTCTCATCTATAGTAACAGATACATTATTTATTACCATTACTTTAGATGGTATTATATCATTAGGTGGTTCTTGTTTCACATCTTCAGGAACAGAGTTTGTACTTATAAACTCATCCCAAGATGTATACTTAGGTTTATGCTTTTGTTGTTCCTCTTCTTCAAGGTCAATTAATCGTATCTTCATTTTGAAGACCTCCTATATTATAAGATTTATAATGAAGTTAATCACTTCATTCATTTTAATAATATACAACTTCTTGAGGTTTTGTTAAATTATCCTATTTCAATTACATATTATTATAGTGAATAAGTAGTAATGCATTTGTATCAAATGCGTCGATCGTTTCTACTACTTATTTATAGACTTAAACTTCCCAAAGTCTATGATACATCGTTGTGCCTGGTGAGTTATGGCACGCTTAAAGAATTATAACTCAAAAATAATACTTAATAAGTCGGGCGAGACTCTAAATCGCAGAAAGGCAAATTTATGACTGTAAAAGAATTTTTAACAAATCGTTTAAACTGTAGTAGAAGAATAGCAAAAGATTTAAGTAATTTAATGCTTGGCAAATACTCTTATCTTAACTTTTTCTGTATCTGTGGATATGAAGAAAAATCTTTTATTCTATTATATGACGACTTAGATTGTAGATATGATGCAATTATTTACATTCCTCAATCTCAATATAATAGATATGAGATAGAAGATATGTTAAATAATACAACTACAACAGCAAGATTCCGTATATATGATGTGATGACAAAAAATGCTGAAGAAAAATATTGGAAAGTTTCTTTAACACCTGCTTCAATACCTACATCGACATTTCCTCAATTTACTGAATTTTCTCCATTTACTGATTCTGGACTTAGTGTAAATGAATATTTGAATAAATACTATGGTGATGACTTCATAGAAAGAAAGGTAGAAGAGCAAGATGCTATAAAAAGAAACTACAAGAATTTAATTCCTGAATTTTTAAATTTTCTTAATAAGTTAGGTATCGATGCCGATTCTGAAATAATACAAATAGAAAATATGAAATTTGAATATAGAATTTAATTAATCTCTATATACTACTAAAATAATCCCCATTCCACTCTGGGGATTATTTTTTGTTAAATAACCATACTTTTTTATTTTTTGAACTTTCTTATAATTTATATATAGAAAGGAGTTTTACAATGGCTATTACAAGAAAAGCTAAGACTATAACAGACAAGGCTGAATTAGATTATATATTCAGTTTATCTTCACATGATTGTCAGAAGACAAGTGTATTTATGGATTTCTTTGGAGAATTTGATGGTAAGAGAAAATACAATACATATGATGTAATCAATGTACCACCAAACACATACATGAAGAATAAAAATACATTCGTAACAACTATTGGATCATACATATTTAACAAAGCTATTATTGAGGGTGCTGATTTGTTCAATGAATTAGGATATATTAATTATACCATTAACAAGAAAGCACTCAAAGGAATATATAGTAAATTATCTTTTGCAGTATTAGAAGATAGAATAACTACAGATCAGTTTAAGAAATTCCTTGACTTATGTCAAAAGTTTATGCCTTATAGTACAATAATATGTCCTACTACATCCGAGTCTATGTTAGTAATCAGTAAAACTATAGAACCTAAAAAGAAAGAACTTCTTAAGAAGTATGAGAAAGAAATAGCTGCTGGTGATGCATATACTGTTAATAAGATTGAAAAAGAGTTATTAGATTATGCTATGGAAAAATTAGGAGACGATCCGGCATTAGATGCTATGAAATCTGGTGCAGGTGCTGATTTAGGAAATAACTTTAAAAACATGTATGTTATTAAGGGAGCTCAAAAAGACCCTGATCCTACTAAAGGATATAATATTATTACATCTTGTTATGAAGAGGGTATATCAAAAGAAGATTATTCTAAGATGGCAAACTCTCTTGCGGCTGGACCATATGCTCGTGCTAGAAATACTGCTAAAGGTGGATATACAGAAAAGTTATTCTTATCTGCATTCCAACATGTTCAATTAGATGAAAAAGGTTCTGATTGTAAAACTAAGAAAACTATTAATGTTACTTTAGATGGAGATACAATGCAATTATATATGTATTCATATATAGTAGAAGGATCTAAACTTGTAAGACTAGATTCTACTACAATGGATAAATATAAAGGTAAAACTGTTAAGATGAGATTTAGTTCTCTATGTGAACATGAAAAGATATGTAATAAATGTGCTGGTGATTTATATTATCTACTAGGAGTAACTAATATAGGTACAGCTACACCACAAGTAGGAAGTTGTGTAAAGAATATCTCAATGAAAGCTTTCCATGACTCTACAGATAAGTATGTTGCAATGGACCCAATGAAAGCATTTGATGTAAAGTAAATAGTTACACCACCTTTATGGTGGTATAATTTTTATTCTTTTCAATTATATATAATTATAGTGAATAGATAGCAATGCATCTGTATCAAATGCATCACTCGTTTCTACTATCTATTTATAGACTAAAGTCTATGATACATCGGTTTAAATGTATGGTGAGTTATGGCATCAAAATTATAACTCGAAATTACTACATATAAGTCGGGCGAGACTCTAAATCGCAGAAAGGTAAATTTATGGAAAATAATACTATTTTATTAAGCTCATATTCTTCTTGGATAGAGTTCGACTTTGAAAATATGGATGACTACTTAGACCCAGAAGACCCATGGAATCAAATAAATGAAATAGAGGCTGGTAAAAAACTTAAAGTTTTATATGAAGGTATCATTGATATCTTTAAAAAACTTTATAAGGAAAAAGATATGAACGACTCTATTTATGAGAGAGTCCGTCATACAACTGACAATCTCTATGAAATAACTGAGGCAGTAAACGAATGGTTAAATCAAACAACCAGAGAAGAAGATATTGAATATGACTTTTTCATCGACCATACAGAAGATGTTGATGTTATCATAAAAGATGGTTATGTTAGAAAGAATTCAGTTCCTTGTTATAACCATTTAAATCCTGAAACTTCAGCATTGTTTGAAATAAATGACAAATACTTTTTAATAGCTCAATATAATAAATTACTAAGTAATAAAAAAGCATTTTGTCTTTATTATGTAGATGATATTTTCATAAAATAATTTTATGTCTTTATAATAATCCCCATTCCACTCTGGGGATTATTTTTACTCATATAACCATACTTTTTTATTTTTTGAACTTACAAATATGCACCACCAGTGGTGGTGCATAATATTGTTTTAGTAATATAGATAGTAAGTTATAGATATACCCTTAGAAGCATTAATCAATGATTCATTAGGAAAATTAAACTTAGTGAATGGACGAATATCTTGATAATAAATTTTACTAGTAGAAGTAGCTCCGTCTCTATAAGGAACTGCTGTACATAGAGAAATAGTATTAATCCTTGCTGTATTAATACCAGTTAAATTCTCAAAGTACTCTCTACAATCAGACGAGTCTATAGACATTTGAAGTTTTACTATAACTTCACCATCAGATCTTCTTCTATCTGCCCATACATCATCAACTTTATCTAAACTAGTAGAGTTATCAGCATATCGTCTAATTAATTCAGGTGTAGAATCAAATGTCTTAAAGAAATAATTTATTTGATCGCCTTTAGTAGCTCTTCCGAAATATATATTTCTTTCATCATTAGTTAAATCATATGAACTAGATCTAACCTTAAATGGTATTAAACAGTTAGTAACAGTACTATCTGTAACACCAGTCCCAGGATCATAGTTAGCGTATCCCCAAGGAGCTATCCATTTAGTATTATCTACTCTAAATACTCTAGAGTTTTCAATACCACAACCGTCTATACCTACACAGAATAAGCATACTCTTCTTGTAAGATATTCATATACTTTATCTGCACCAGCAATTGAAGAAGCAGATCCTCCGAATATACTAAATAATCCATCATATGAAATAAATTTCTTATCACTTGGCTCATCCAAAGGATATCCATTATTTGATAATGCTATATCATATGATGGAATAGATTCAAGGAAAGATGCTTCTTCATCAAATTGATGTAAACCAGTAAAAGAGAAATCTTTTAAAGCATTAAACTCGGATCCAGATATAAGAACTTTATTGAATCCTCTAAATAATACTTTACCAGTTCCAGTTTCACTTATAACTACAAGATTATCCTTATACATTTTATCTCCAACTTCTTCTTGAAGTTTAATATTATCAAAGATAATCTTAGATTCTTTGTTATCCATTTTAAAACCTCCTTAATAATATGATATATTTACAGTATCAGGAAACGTAGTTTGTTTGTCATATTTAACTTTTGGATTAAGTTTAATCGATTCGAGTTGAGTATCAGCAAATGTATGTTTCCCAATTATTTCTACACTTTCTGGACTATTTACATTTAAAATTACACTATTCTGAAAACTACCAGCGTATTCAGGTTGTGGTACTTTCGGATTGTATAATGGTTCATCAAATACAGATTGATATAAATTATTATATTCTTTTTTGTCTTTAACTGCAAACTCATAGTAATATTTTGGACCAGGATTGAAATTAGTACTCCAATCTAGTATAACTGCATCTTGAATATATGGATTCAAACCAGTTTTAGATAAAAATATAGTTTTTGGGTATGGTTCATCTGGCAAGGGTTCATATAGTTCAATACCATATATATACGGATAACTATCGCCTATGCTAAACATTAAACTAATTTCTTCAAACTCACCAAGTTTCAGAGGTTCTATAATAGGAGAATTATACCAAGATACTACAGAATAGATATTCTTGGTATGTATATCATTATCCAAATCTAATGGATTACCATTTATATACGGTAATCCATTATTAACATCAGAGTTTATTTCCATAGGAGAAACTTCAACAGTATTATTGGTAGTATCAGTTATAGTATTACCATTTACAATAATAGCCATTATATAATCAACTCCTCTAAACCTTTAAGCAAGGAAAATCTATCTTAGACAAAATATCATAATTTTTAGCATTTTCAGGAGTTAAATAGTATAAAGTAGATGATGTAGAATTAATACTATATACTCCGTCATCTGGAATATCATCTGGTTTAAAATGTGTTAATTCGCTTATATCAATATATTTATTAGGATCGTCTTTGTTTTCATCTTCTACAGTTATAAAAGACGGAACTGTTGTTTTAGATATAGCATCTGCAGATGAATTTACAAATTCGTAAGAAAATTCTCCAGAAGTAGGATCCTTACCAGGAATAGATAATTTTAAAAATGGTCCTCCTACAGTATTGGTATCATCAGTTCTATCGATAGTAGTATTTGATTTGAATTTTATATAAATATAGCTTCCTCTTAAATAATATTGCCAACCACCACTAGAATTGGTACTTTGAAACAAATTATATGTGAAATTACCAGTTTTATCGTCTTGTCCTAGATAATTTATTGTTAAAGTGATGTATGAGAAATTATAAGTTCCAAAATTAATTATACCACAAGGATTAACCCCATGCATATACTCTATATTTATATGACAATAATTAAAAGTATTACTCATACTACCACTTAATATTGCATGTGGATTACCACCAGTAGTATTGACATACGTACTGTACATTAATGCACATTTAACATTAAATGTACAATAATTAAATGTACAAGAATTTATAAAAATTGGATATGATGTAACATTCTTCTTAGATCCGTTTCTATTATAATCGTATATAGTAAAATTACAATTGTTAAATATAATTTTACCCGATCCTGACGATGAAGAAAATGTTATCAATGATGTAAAAGAATCATAACGTATTATATTTATGAAATTTAAATTACTTATAGTAAGAGTATTACCGCCAGCAATAGTTATATACATCATTGATGCATTTTGTTTATAAACATTTTGTAAAATAGCAGACAAATTTCTGATACTATATCCATTTCCTTCTATTTTTATAAAACTAAAATTATTAGCTGCTATAACAGCAGAATTAATAGTTTGTTTATCACAATCATTCATATCAATATCTTTAACAACCTCATAATAAGGAGGAAGACTACTACTATTATATAGCGATGGAATATTACACCAATCTAAAGCATCCTCTAATGCATATGGATTTTTTTCTGTACCAGGATTGGCTGTATTATCATATTTTGCTTTCATTTCCTCATTTCCGATACTAGAATAATATTCATAGCATGTTCTTATATTTCCGTTCATACAATTCTATCTCCTTTCTATTATCCTATAGTAAGTACACCCTCAGGAATATCGATGCTTGATACTTCTTTATTACCACTGAAACATGTAGCTTCAATATGTTTTACTGAATATCCTTCTATTGTAGCAGGTATTCTTATTGCAGCATATCCAGTAGTAATGTATTTAAGTAAAGTAACTGAGTTATCAATTTCATCTATATCATATACGAAATCATCTTTAGTTGCATTATAAT
This sequence comes from Succinivibrionaceae bacterium, assembly GCA_051892875.1. Taxonomy (GTDB): domain Bacteria; phylum Pseudomonadota; class Gammaproteobacteria; order Enterobacterales; family Succinivibrionaceae; genus JBJFGR01. The sequence continues at coordinate 8,394 of JBJFGR010000041.1, read as the reverse complement.
ATCCGATATAATATGAGAAGTATACTTTCTCGTATACTCCAACTTTCTCGTTTATTTGAACACTATTATTCCAATCCATATAATCTCTTGGACCAAGTTTCTCATGTAACACAAAATCATTTGAAAGTTCCATATCATCAAGTATTCTTACTTGATTCTGATATGGATCATCTATAATATAGTCTACAGATTGATCTAATATTTGTGTCTTCCAAGATTTAAAGAAGATTACCATTTTAAGAATATATCTTTCAAATGCTTCTAGATCTCTTGTAGGGATAAGATTATATAAATATTTCCACTCCTCAGTATCAAAGTATACCTCAAGAGCTGATGCTATATAATCGCATATCATTGATATATAAGTTTGTCTATCTTCTTTATTTTTATTTTTAGCAGTGTATATAACTTTAGCTAAGTCATAATTTCTATTCCTTAAGAACTCTGTATATGTAGCTGCTAATTTTGGTTTTAATCCGCTAGAAGATACTGGGATTATTTCACCAGTATTATTATCTATAATAGCATCATAAACTGCATCAGTAGTGTCTGAAGTAAACTGCCCATTACCAGTAAATAAAAATAAATTTCCGTCTTCATCAGTATAAAAAGTTCTAGGTTTATCTTGTGTATAATCTTTTAGATTATAAAATTCATGGCAGAACTTGGTTTCCATAAATGATTCAAATACAGTTTTATATATATCATACATAGATTTAGACTCAGCAGTTCTCATCATATAAGTAAGATGATTATATAGTCTAGTATTAGTATAATATATCTCTTTTAATTTATTCATTCTATCTAAATCAGAATATTCATTTCCGTTCAAGTCTATCAACTCAGATGTATTAACAAAGTCTCCATTCGAGTTACTATATGGTGTATCCCAAGTAAGATCAATTTTATGATATTGACCAATTTCATCTACACCCATGTTATCAGGATAATCAGCATATGAACCATTGTCTAGTACAGGCTGTAAATACACTGGATGACTATAATTATTATGGTTTTCATCATTGAACACATATTCATCATAAACTTGATAATTATCATGAATAACAGTATTTTTCAAATCATTCCATATTTCAGATTCACTATACCTACCACTGAGAAAAGCACCAGGACTATTAGAATCTAATTCTACCATAAATCCTTTACCAGATTTTTGAAGAGCGTTATATATAGCAGTCCAGTCGTTATCGAAATCGAATCCATTAACTGTAAGATTTGCTTCCATAGAACTAGATACAATATCATCTTCGATATCATTATATATATAATTTAAAGCAATTATTAAACAGAACAAATCTGATAATTTTACTTTATTTTCTGATATCTGTGAATTTACACTAAGCTTTAAATTCTCTTCATCATAATGCTTATCGAAAAGCATATTAAGAAAATAACTTACTTGATATGACATTTTAGTTATATCTATTGCCACATCTACTGATAGATACTTGGTTCTAATACAAGAAAAATCTGTACTTAGGATTTCTCTTCTCTTAGCATTATGATAGTTTTCTCTTTCTTGATCTGTAAGAATATCAACTTTAGAAACTCCATCCCAGAAAGGATCTTGCTTAGTAATAAAGTCGTATGTTCTTCTACAAGATTTATCTTCTATATAATTAGAAATATTTTGATCTGTTATAGGTACTTTAAGAAAGCACATATCATAGTTTTTATTAAAATCTTCAGTACCTATCATATCTCCCGATGTATAAAATTTCATATTTTCTCTAGTAACTTTTTTAGTTTTCATAAGATAATATGTATATATTTGTATATCAGGATGATCGAATAAAAGTAGTATATCTTCAATATTCTTATTACTAGATTTGTATTTAAGTAATAAATTTATATTCTTGATGATTCTAATCTGATATGTTACAGGTATTTCTTTATAATAGTCTATACCATATGATTCAAACAAGTATCTAATTGTACGAGAGTCAAATACATCTTTATTTATAATATATTCTTGTACTTCAGATATCATATCTATCATAGTTTGTATAAGTATAAGAATTTGTATAAAATCATCATAGTGTATAGAACCAAAAGCATAAGCTTCACTATAAATTACACTTAATGTATAATCTCTATTTCTTTCATAGGTTCTAATAAATTTATAGTATATTTCACTAAAATATCCGATATCGTTAGGGACATAGAGTAATGCAAAGTTAGGAGCTGTTCTAGCAGTATAAGAATCTACAGCTTTAGCACCCATATGATAAATATATTTGTAACAAGACCCTGTAAAGTCTTGTTCTATTTGATCTAATACCCCATCGTTCTTAAGTATTTGTAAAGCCATTTCATTATTTCTAAATTCATGTAAATAATGACCGGCAAAACTAGCTGCTGAGATTAATTGTGTATCATCAGGTGATCCATATTCACTAGAAGTTATCATATAGATATAAGGATCCAATGGAATATAGAATGCCTCGTATAAAGGTTGAATATCTGCATTCTCACCATACTTTTCTCTGTAGGCTTTTAATTCAGATTCAGTTGGATATGGTGGTAAGCCTTGAAGCATTCTATAATAGTTATTAGCTTCAACATATTCAGATTCATCATAATCAGGTAATTCGTATAATTTACCTCTTTTATACTTAATGAGTTTATTTGATCTTTCTCTACTAACAACTGTTTCATATTTCAATGCTGTACGTTCATTTTTAACGACACAATTCATAACCATGTTTTTGGTTAAATGAACCAGTAGGTCTATATATGGATTATCAGTATACTTTATATCATACTCATAATTAAAACTCATAGCATATTATACTCTCCTTTCTATAGGATTTCTCAATATTACTGAGATGTTAACGTAGCAAAATTATATACCAGATGTCCTATTATGTTCAATTACATAGTTAGCTACAATAAAATGTATCTTCTTTGCTATAATATCAGATATAGCATTTTCGTTGTATACAATATTAAGCTTATCCATTATTGTAGGAGATAATCTTTGTGCTACAAGTTCAGCTATATCTTTATTAATTTTAATCTCTTCATTTTCTTTAATATACCAATCAGGTTTTATGATTAATTCCATTACTTTATATTCATTAAAGCAATTATTTATAATCTGATCTAATATAGAATCGAGATCACTAGAGAGTTCAGTCTCTAATCTGATTCTATGTTTTTCTATTTCAAGTTTCTCTTCTTTATATTCAAATATACGATCTATCACATTAAATATAAATATAAAAAATATTACGCACATGATCATGCAGAATAAGATAAAAACCTTAGCCATAAGGTGTAAAGAAATTGTTGTTATCATTTTAAAATCCTCCTTTAATTTAAATACATTGGAATATTAATATTAATAGGTTCGATATAACTTCCATAATTGTTATATGACCAGTTTCTAATACATTCAGCGAGTTGTAGCATATCATTATCATAAGATCCATCTACTTCCATAGAATGTTTAATATAGTATAATAATTTGGAGCAAATCTCTGGTGTTAATCCATTTTGATATTTAACAATCAAGTCAACCCATTGGCCAAAAACTTGTTTTGGATGAACAAAAAATAAATCGTCATTGTGATATAGCTGATGAACAGTCTTGCTCATCATAACCAACGGTATTCTATTTTGTGTATGTTCTTCTCTTAAAGCTGATACAATATGAAATGTAGATACATATCCATATGTATTAATATAATGCTCACATATAAGAAGAGCTACATCAAATATAGTTAAGATGCAATGATTCATCTCTATAGTAGCCATATTAGAATCTACATTATGCAAATACTGACAATGATCTAAACCGAGATTCATTAAGAAATTTTTATAACCTTTATAAACTCTGAGATGTCTAAATTGAGATATAGCATTACGTATAAAGTTTCCATAGAAATCTATATCCATAAGAGATTCCTTAGTCTGCAACATAGGTTGTTCAAAAGAAGAATCCTTAGCACGAAGTGTAGGATTCCCGTTTTCAAAGTATGTTGATACATCAGGAAAATCGTTTTCTTGTAAGATAATTTTGTTATCTGCCATTATATATACCTCCTTATAATATAACAATTTATATTATAGTTCCAATATACAAAAACAACAAAAAACAAGTGGGGGTAACCCCCACTTGTATGATTTGCGGCGACTCTCTATTATTCATTAAACTAGACTTTAAGTAAAAATGTTTACTATGTCTTTCAAGTGTAGCAAAGATGAAAATAAAACTTCGCTGTCGTTTGAATCGTAAACTATGTAATGTCTAATTCAAGAATAATAGAGAGTCGCATTAAAATGTTAGTGTTTCTTATAGATGATTTCCCCGTCTATACGAATTTCAGTACAACCATCTTTTATTAAAGATCGTATATACTGAATATATTCGCGTCGATGCTGGTCCAACATCTTTTGAGCGGGCAACACGTATTGTTGATGAAATCGAATTTCTTCGATTTCATCTTCTATCGTTTTTGCTCGCTCGTAAATAGGAATATCGATATTGAAATTATCCCTATCAGAAACTTCCTGAACTTGTCTCATTTTAAAGTCCTCCTTTAAATTTTAGTCCGATTAAAAAGGAGAGTAGACTAATCGAACTAAATAGATGTAAGAATATTGTCTCTCTCGATGTTACATATAAATAATATATAATTATATTTATTATTTCTATCATTTATTAATCTTATCTTCTAGGCTTCTATCAAATTTACTTTGAGATTTAAAAACTATGTTATCAATTAAATCAAGCCTAGAATTAATAGATTTGAGAATATCATAAATATCTAAAATACTTAAGAAGAGTATAACAATAACAATAGTAATTATTAATATGAATTCAAACATTAAACAACTTTCCTTTCTTTCTCTATTTCTTTATAACAACTTTTAGAACCAGGCCATTTGAATCCATCACATAATAGATAGATTAAAGTATGAACTCCATATGTGGTATATCTTTTTAATCTAAATCCTGATTGACTATCTTGTTCAGCTTGAATTAAAGCTTTCTTAGTAAAGTCAGTTAGAGTACCACAGAAATCGCAACTGTATCCTCTGATTCTTAAGAGAGCTTGTACTATGTATAGATAATCTAGTCTATCTTTTTCATCTATGTTTAGTACAAAAGTCTCTTTTATAGCATAATACAACTTTGTATTTACACTATAATTGATAGGTAGATTGTATCCATATTTCTTATTGAGAAGATGCTTAATGTAAATAATCATACACTTTATTTGATTCTCTGTAGTATCAAACTTATAATCACTAAAATCTTCATAGTGATTATCAAACCAAACCTTAATTTTTCCAAGAACATATTCTTGACATTTTTCTTCAGACCACATAATAATTCCTCCAAATTAATAAAATAGAGTAAGTGGTACATTGTACCACTTACAGATTTATGCTTCAATCCATCCAGTTACATAATTACTTGCAGGCGTCTTACCGATATTCTTTATACTATTAGTAATACGAATTCTTCCATTTACTACTTCAGAAGAGTAAACGTAAAAAGTACCTGTTTTTGTAGTTACAGCATTCTTAGAAGTTGAAGCACTATATAATTTAGTTTTAGTTAGTGTAATTTTTTCACCAGCAGTATAGGTCTTCTTTTCTACTTCTTCAATAACAGGAGTTTCGGTTACAGATGATGGAGGAGTTACAGGTTTGTCTTCTTCTTTATTATCCTCAACAACTGTTGTAGTTGAAGCTGTATATCCATTAAATCCTTTAGTTTTAATAAGAGTAGGGAAATCCTTTACACATACATCTAAATCTACTGTATTATGAGGGGCCCCCTCTAACCTACCTTTCCAAGTAAATTGCCACATGTCATATGGACTAACATTAGTTTCTTTTCTTGGAGATGTACCAAATGTATAACTACCAGAATCAGTTACATGGGCAATCCAAATAGAATATCTAGTCTTATAGTCACTTGGTATGTATGTGTTATATATAGCCTTGAATGTATACAATCCTACAAAGTAACCCTTACTTTCTAAAGTATTAATAAATGCAGGAATAATATCTTTAGCAAGCGTCTTAGCTTTTTCAGAAGTTACTTTAGGTGGCATGATAGTTGGATCTTCATAATCAAAATAGATTGGATATTCGAACTTCTTACCTTTGATACATTGATAACAAGCTTCAGCTTCTTGTTTTGCTTCAGCAGCTGAAGTTGCATAAGAATACCAGTAAGCACCAACCTTAATACCATTCTTAATACAAGCTGCATAATATTCTTCAAATTTACTATCTTTTTGAGAAGCTAATTTACCATAACCAGCTCTTAAAATAGCAAACTCGACGCCAGCAGCTTTTACTTTAGCCCAGTCAATTTTTCCATTATGTCTCGAAACATCAATACCTTTAACTTGTCTCATAAAATTTCCTCCTTTATATAAGAATTATTAAAATGTTTGGGGAGTATATGACTAACTCCCCATAATTTCACTATAAATCTCCTGCTATATCCAATAGCATACGTCTGAATCTTTCCTTATTCATAGGTAAGACTCTAGCTTCGTTATCAGCTTTATTCATAGTTTGCATATTATCATATAAGAATGAATTGTTCTTAATAGATATATTATGAGTATAATTTGTATAATCAATACCAAACGAATTAGCTGCTGCTAAAGGAGAATATGAACTTCCTTGAGTACTTACAGATATAGGATTGGTATTAGAAAATCCTTTATTTGCAAAAGTTTCAACCCATGATTTATACCAATCGTTAGGGTATGAGATTTCATCTCCCCAATAACCTTTCATAGAGATTACATGTCCATTAATAGGTTCTATCAAATGAGAATGAGCTTTAACTAGTTCAACTTGATAAAATAACCTCACATCTGAAATACTAACCCATCCAACGGTTTCCCAAGATTTTAATTCATTTCTAACATCCTGTTCTTCTTTTCCAACAGAATCGCTCTTCATACCATCAGTATGAACTTTGCATATGATAGGAACTTTGACTAATGAAAGATCGTTTACATAAACACCATCCTGAATTTCTGCAGAACTAGGTATTCCTGCTTTCCAATAACTATCATCTGATGATTCATTTGGGGATAATCTAAAGTGCATCATGGTTTTATAGTTTGGATATAAATTTTGTATAGTATCCTTATAAGTAAACTCATCATTACTATTTTTAGTATATACTCTTGTTGTACCGCTTAAACCAATGTCTTGGAATAAAGTTCCTGTATATACTCTTGAAATATTCTTTAAATCACCCAAAGTAAAAAAGTTATTGGTCATTCTAGAATTTATTTTTATAGCATAGCTATTTGTAAAGGTATAACCATTCAAGAATTGATCTCTTAAACCAGTATCTAGTTTAGTTTTATAATACTTTTGTTCTATCTCACCTTTACCATGCAATTTATTTAATACTTTAAAATCATATGAATTATTAGAGCTTGGATCAACATCTTTGAATAGTAAGCACTCATCTGTAATATCCATATTTAAATTTTTATCATAATATTGTAAAGTATATTGACATCTATCTGATGAAAGTTTCTTATCACTGTCTGTTACAGTCAATAAACCTTTATAGTAATATGCTTGAGATCTATTTCCTATAAAAGTATTATCAGATATATTGATGCATAATCCTTTGTGTTGTTGATATGCATTTATAGACGCAATATCATTATTTAAAACAGTGAAATTGTTATATCCTTCAAATTCTTCCTGAGCTGGTGTCCACAAAGGAGATATATCTAATATACATGGAGAGTTTAATATAATACCTGTAGTAGCACCTGTATTGATAACATTTTGACTTATATAACTATTATAAGTTTCTTCATTATCATATATCTGTTTACCAACTGATACACCACCATTATAAAATATATTGTCTTTAATGATAATATTAGTGTCAACAAACTTATTCTTACCATCAAATTCAATAAATAAGATAGGAGTATTGAAGTTAGTTAGCATATAAGTATTAGATTTGATCTCTTCTAATCTATTATCACTAGCACCACTTTCTCTAATTTGATAAGTATCTAACGCAGTATATAGATTGATGGTATCATTATCTGTATATGATAAAGTATCAAAATCATTTGCAACTGAATAAGTGATATTATAGTATCTATAATCAGTATCAGTATCAAAAACAAATGTTTGTTTATTATCCTCATTTTTTACTACAGCAGAATATAAGTCTAACTCATCAGGATTATATGCATAAACTTTATTTGGAGTTTTGCCAAAATAAATATTAGGGGCATCTTCTGATTCATTAGGAGGAGTTGATTTAGATTCTATCGTACAGTTTTCTATAACTAGATCATATCTACAAGATATATTTAGTTTACAATCTATATCTTGTTTAGTTCCAGCAGGTAATTT
>JBJFGR010000040.1:0-17339 GCA_051892875.1 Succinivibrionaceae bacterium | reverse complement strand
ATACTTTAAAGAAGCAGCCATACTTTCAATACCTATTTCACGAGTATTAATATCAGTTAATACATGCGAAACTTTTTGTTCATTTTTAGACTTAGGATTTTCATGATTGGAATCTACAAGTGAAACAATACCTATTACACATAATATTACCGTGCCTAATACTAATATTCTTTTTTGAGAAGGTGTTAATTCAAAATTTATTGACATTTTATAAGCTTCCTATACTTTTTAAATTCTGAACAAGGATTAAGTCCTTGCTACTATTACCAGGAAGTTTTTTATCTGAGCCTAAATAACTGATAGCTGCATGTTCTGATAAACAATTTATCTTAAGCTCCACATTAATGGGATTTGATATGCTTATTAATTTTAAAATGTAATTTTTATAAATAAAAGCAGACTTTAATTCCTCTTTGAAAGACTTACTACATTGAAAATCGTTAACTTTAAAGGCCTCTAACTCATTATCCGATAATTTATAAAAATCCCTAAAATCTACATTATTTTTTCCTAAATAATACTCCCAAATATTTTCAATTTTTGATAATAAATAATTTAATTCAACTTCTTTATTTGATAAATCTTCTGATTTTTCAAATTTACTCATTCTCTGAATCCATTTAGCTTTATTTGGGATAACAATGTTTTGAGGCATTACTTTATCTGAAACATCTAACTTTACCAGAATACTGATGTCTTTATTATTTTGAGGACTTATAAATAAAAAGATCTGTTCTTCATTCTGGGGCAAGATAAAAATCACCCCATTTTCTATTTTTATTTGAGCCGAACTTGAAGTATTAACCGAAAGCGTATCAAAAGGTAGAGCTAGCCTATTAAGTTCATTCTTTGCCACTTTATATTGATAAAAATCTTCCTGTTCATTCGCTTCTGAAAAATTGTTTACTAATGTATAAAAAAAGATAAAACTTAATAAAACAAATGAATTACTTACTCTATTTATTCTGCTTATTATACTTATACTAGATATACTTATATTCTTTAACATTTTATTTACCTGTATATACTTATAAATCCCAACTTTTTAATTTAATAAAAATTTATTGAAAATAACTACTGCCGACTTTTAGAATTACTTATGTAATTATCCATCCATAAAAGCACAGGCCGATAATTATCAATTGATATTTTGAATTCATAAGTGCGTTGATATATTCTCATATCACCATAAGGTCCCTTAACAATACTTTTTCCAAAAACATAAATGATTTGGGAACTGTTATTAAAAGTAACCTTAGATGGTTCAAAATGCATAGTAACTCGGTCCTGTTTAATTTTTTCAGCCTGAGTATCTATAGCTAACATAAAATCATTATAGATTTGTGGATCTAAAATCGGAGCTACAGACTCTTTAATAAAAGATAAATTTTTGGGTGTTACATTCCCTAATAATTGACTTAAATATAAAGCCCATGATTTTTTATAACCTTCATTACTTTTATCAATAGCTATAGCTAATTTACTGTCAACATGAGGAGGAAGAAGAACTACTGTTTCATTTTTTGAAATAAGTGCAATAGTTAATGCTACATTAATAGACAATAACATAAACAGAATTACCATAAGAGCATAGATAAGCACTGATTTTTCATTATAAGATTTAAAATAACGCTGATAATCCATAATTTACACAAACTCTCTTTTAAAAGGGTTAGGCATAGTTCTATAACTTCTAAAATAAATACCATACCAATAAAGAAGATGAAGTAAATACCCTTGGGGTTTAATATCTAAAAAGCGTGAATACAATTTTGAAATAAACAGACCTATAATAGTACAAATTAAAGCTTGTCCAATCTGCATACCAATTAGAATTCCAACAATCAACGGCAGTAACTCGTCTATTGACCATAATAAAATAATTGGTGGTTCATCCACACCATGAGGAAATTCTATAGCTTCCATTTTTAACTCCTTTATATTATATTAAGCAACAACATTGGTTTTTAATTTCCAAATAGGTAATACAAAAGTAGCCCTTGAAAACGCAAGAGCGGAATACGAAATAATTAAATCAAATACAAAAATAGATTCCGACAATTCATGTACAACTGTAAAGTACGCAACTAATAGAAGAAGGGAAAAGCTGCATAATAAATAAGCAGATTTTTGAGCAAATATTGAAATATTTTTTTGATAAAAACAAGATAAATACCTAACAAGACCTGCATTTATACATAAAAATATCGTTATACCCAAAGCAATTAGTAGTTCTTTATAAAAAAGAATACATTTAAATTTTATATAAAAAATATAGATTTCAATTTTATTCAAAACATAAATCGATAAATGATTCTGATGATTTTTTTGAGAATGAAGACTTGGTCGTAGATTTTTCATATAGTCTTCATATTGATTAACTAATGTAATGTTGTTTTTCTGAATATTATTTAACAACTGGTTTTCAAGAAAATCTGTTCTATTTATTAGTGATACACTCGAAATGCTAAGTATATGAATAAATAATAAAAACAATACCACTGAAAAAACAATCATACAATTAGTGAATACTATTATTCCGTTCTTTTCCATTATCTTCCTCCTACATCTTCGAACGTTGTTTTAACAATCCCTGCTTTAACTCATTAAAATCAATACTGTCTAGTTCTTTTATTTTTTTACTGTCTACTTTTGTATCAGCATGATTTTTTATATCCATATAAACATCAATATATTCATCATTTTGATTACCAATATGCAATTTACTAAAACTAGAATTTGATAAATTGTTTTTAAGAACTGGTGTAATTACAGGTGTAAAATCTGTAATATTTTTGTTAATAGAATTTATTGATCTTGCTAACATCTGCATAGCCTTATCTGGATTTTGCTCAATAAGTGATAAAAAAGAAGCTGCACAATAAGCCTGATTTTTATTAGGGATTTGAGAATACATTAGAGGTAATAATTCATTTGTGCGCCTAGACAAATTATGATCAATCCTATTGAGATTACCTAAAGACTCATACATATCAGGTGTATTATTTAACCAATTAGAAATAGTTACTGTATCTAAATTAGAGTTTACAGCTAACATATTTCTTAGAGCTCTTAACTGTTGAAAGCTTTCCATTTCAGAAATTGCATTTTGGGCTAGTTTCTGAAGTTGGTTCAATTCTTCATTGGATAATAAATCATTCCAAACAGTTTTTGTAGATTTTGCAAAATCTTCAGTATTAGCTAGTAAAAAATCCTGACTAATTTGCTTATGACTAGAACTGTTTTTTCCGGAAACATGTTTATATTCAGCAGAATCTAGCATTGTTGAAGAATTAGAATAAGAATTTATATTATTAAAATCAAAAGATTGTTGGAATCCGTTTTTATTGCCTATACCAATGATGTTAAATAAACTATCCAATTTATTATGAGAACCATTAGCAGAGGATTTTAATAAAACATCCGCATTTGAATTAGAATTTTCATCAGAAGATTGATAAGAGTTTATCCAATCTTTTATAAAGGAAGCTGTATTAGAATTACTAACAGCAACTTTTTGTGCTAGAGTTTCTGAAAAGTCTTTAGCATTAGATTTTGTATAAGCAGAATGTAACATAGAAGCAAAACTTTTTGAAAAAGTTTGTTGAGCAGATAAAGCTCTATCTTGACTTTTAGCGACAATGTTTTCAGAACTTTTTTGTAAAGATAATTGGGGAAGAATATTGTTACTTCCATTAACAGCTAAACCAGAGGTAGGTGACTGACTAAATAAACTTCCTGAATTAAATAAGGGAGCATTTTCTAAAATATTTGGACTTATGGCGCCAACACCTACAGATGATAAAGTATTACTTCCTATAGATTGAACTAAGCCGCTAATAGATTGAATCGAACCAAAAACTATAAATAAGGCAATCAAAGGTATGGAACAATTTAAAAAACCACCTAAGCCTAAATAGTTTTGAATAATAGATTGACTTTGTATTATTCCTTCAAAACTTTCAATAGGGACACCTAAACCTAAAAATTCATTTTTTATAGTAGTTATAATATAGATATTTACTAAGGCAGATATTGGTTGCCATAATTGAATCCAAAACAGTAAGGAAAAATATTTTGTAAGATAAGTTAATGATTTAGGAGATAATGTAATAACTAAAGGCAAAAAAGGAGTAATAAAAAAAGCCAAAGCCTCTAAAAAAGTAATTATAGGAATTAAATATGTTGCAAAAATACTTTGACTAAGAGCCATAGAAGTATTTCGTTGTTCAATATTATTAGCCAAAATTAAACTGTTATTAAAGGCATGTTCATTGTTTAACTTTGCAATAATAGAAGCTTCATAGATGGGATATAGTAAATGATTTAAAGAATAATTTTTTACAGATACATTAGCATCTCCCAAAATAGACAAGGCAGATGAAAGATTGTTACTCTTATTTGATAAAACTTGAGTATAAAAATTATCAGAAAATCCAATTAAATACTGATAAGCATTGGCACAAGTTAAATTTTCAAGTTTTCCATTTACATATATTGCTGTACCTAAAGAATTAGAATCAAACTTTAGAGCATTAAAGACATTAGCACTTTTATAAATATCATAAGGGTTTAATTTTTGTAAATCGATACCTACCAAGGTACATTCTTTAAAAAAATTACTCCAACTTTCTGAAAAGACAAAGCCTTGATTTTTTGCTTCAGTGGCAATTGAGATGTTTTTTCTGGCATTACCTAATAATTCAAGAGTATTTACAAAGGCAATTTTTTCTGCATCAGGTGTTGAAAAAGCTTTATAAATATAATCGCTCATTACAAACCCGATTTTAGATAACAAACTAGCACTAAAACCTACAACTAAAGGAACATTATCAACTTTATATTGTTTACTAGTTCTAACATCATCAATGTTTACAGAACAATCTATTGTAAAAAATAAGAGATATATTAAAAATAGAACAAAAGTATGATGTAATTGGATACCTCTTCCCATAAATGCACCGCATAGAACTGAACCTAAGCACCCAAGAAGTAAACCAATCATAGCTAAAGCATTTCCAATCCCTGATTCAAAAATCATTGATGTAGCATTAATTACTTTATATAAAAATAATCCATCACCTATAGAATAAATGTTAAAAATATTATTCATAATCAACCTTTAGGATTAGTAAAAATTAAAGGTAACTTACCTTTATATAAAGTAGCGCCACCAACACGAGCTAAAAATTCAAGGTCAGGCAATTCGGCCAAGAGATAATCAGGAAAAATATCAGATTCCGATTCTGTCTTGGATAAGGACTGATTATTGGAGACTGATAAAGGATTATTCATATTAAAGTTATCTGAAAAAGAAGAATTTTCGATTCCAATGCGAACTTTTTTAAAAGCATCTACAACAAAATCACGTGTTTCTTTATCAATAACTCTCAATGAAATTAGATTATTTAAATTACCTAAAACCTGAACTGCCTTGCACCTATCACCTAATCTTGCTGATAAATCAGCAACAGTCTGGGTGGCAATAGTTAATCTGAATTTAGCGCCACGACCTTTGTTAAGTAATTGAATAAGCTGATCATTAATAACTTCAGCTGTTTCATCAACGAAGATATTTACAGAATTAAGATTTGAGCCATAATTATATCGAGTACCTGCAACAGCTGCCAAATCGGATAATAATAAAGAACCTAAAGCAGAAGCAACAATATTATCAGATAAAGAGTCTAACCCTATATATAATATTTTATTTTGAGAAATTACTTTATTAAGATCCCAAGTATTTTCATGAAGAGATATATGAGTATCATCAGGAGATAAAAGTTCCCCCAAATTTCCATTACACAAGACCTCAAGAGATGATATTAAAGAGCTAATCATTTTTCCAAAATGAGTAGCATCATGTTTTGCAAATGAAAAAATATTTTCTAGTGCAACAGATTGGGCTGTAGGCTTAATACATTTTGCATAAAAATCATAATATGCTGAAACTAATTTACCTGGAGTTTTTATAGTAGTTTTTGCTAAAGAATCCCATTCTGTTTGATATTTAGAAGGGACATTTTTATCGAAATAATATTTGCACACTAAAAAGCAAAACTCAACCATACGAGAATTTGCATAAAAATAAACAAGTTTTAAAGTTGGACGCTTATTCATAATAAGCAAGCCAGCAATAATAGCATCAATTACGCTAAATGCAAAACTTTTAAAAGGATCATTATTCCCTTTCATTGTAGGAATTAATGAAGAAATACGGCTAGCAAGTTCAGTTGAACGAGTAAAATTATATAAAGGATTAAGAGTAATACTCTTTGATGGATACGCAGGATGAAAAAAAAGGAATCGTTTTTTATCCAAGGCTCTCGTATGATTACATAAATCCTGATCTCCCTTAGGGTCAATAATGATAACACTTTCATTACGCATAATCGCCTGACTTATAAGTAAATCAAACAAACGAGTTTTACCAGCACCAGTAGTACCAACAATTAAAGTATGGCCATCTAGAAATTTTAGAGGAATATGTATATCCCTAGCTTTATCAATATTCTGAAAAAACTGACTCCCCCTGCTTTTAGGATTTTGCATTACAGAAGGCATAGATGGATACTCTTCTTTTATAGCATTTAAAATAACAGCATGTTTTTTACTCCATATAAAACCTTTTCCAAGATAGATGCTATTTGATGAACAAAAAGCCCCTAGTTTATTTCTAAGCTCTGCTATAGAAATAAGATAAAAAGAATTTTTGTTCAATTTTATAATACTTGAAAAATATACCCCAAATAATACTAAACGATATACAAAAATAAATAATATTAAATAAAGTATCGGACAACTAAAAAAAGTAGTTGTATGTGATATTTGTACTTTAAAATAAAAATAAAACATAAGTAATACAAATAAATTAGTGAGAATAAATAAATGAATTACAAATTTTTTATCTTTAATTATCATTTTTATCAGTTGTGGATTTAGCAGTTCTTTTTCTTCTTTTTGGAGCAACATTTTTTTCATCTTCCTTTGTATTAGTATTATTTTGAGTATTCATTTTTACATATCTACCTAAACTGTCACGTGGTCTAGGAGGAGCTTTAGGAGGTGTTCTTAGGGGATTTTCTAAAAAATCTTCTAATGAATTTTTGGGTAATGACGAATTAAAATCATCAATGTTAGCATTTAATTCTTTAAGATCATTTTGAGAATCAAGAAGTGATTCTGAATTAACATTCTCTTCAATATTTTTATTAATATCAATAAGTTTTTCAGTATAAACATTGATACTATTAGTATCGATATCACTAGAAATTTTATTGATAAACTCATTAAAATCATTATTTTCTATATCATTTTCAACCAATATATCAACTTCTTTTTCTACTACTTTTTGAATACTATCATTATCACTTTGTAAAACTGAAAGACATTCGTTTATAGAAATATACTTTCTATTTAATTTTTGAATATTGATTTCATAACCTTTAATTTCATTTACTGTCGCATAGCGCATAGGAGCAGGAGGTAGAATTGTTCCGAGTAAATATTTAGGAGATTTAATAAATAGACCAGAGAATGAAAACACTTCATTATTTTCATTCACTGCATATACTTTAGATATAACCTTTCCATAAGTGTTGTCAGCATATTCTCCAATTTTATATTTTATAAGTTCCTTATAAAAATCAATAAGATTAGAGAAATTCATCTGAATATTAGCAGCTTTTAATTCTCGAATAAAATTTAAAAATTGATTAGGATTAAATGAGAGATAAAGATTATCTTCAATAATATATAAAAAACCCTGAACATCATTTAGAACTCTTGGTGTTTTTCTTATTTTGTACTGTAAAGCAAAAATAATCTTTGTAAAATTATCGATATGAGGAGTTAACTCATTTAATTGAACAACACTATTATTTATATCGAAATCTACAGATAATGAATCAGCTTTCTTAATCATAGAATAGAGTTTAGAAGTTTTTTCAGCATTTAATACTTCATAAACTTCTTCCAAAATATCAGGATATCTTAATAAATATTCTTTTAACTTATTAGGTAAAATATTTCCGATAATAATTTGAGCAAAACATTCATGTCTCCTAGCTCTACCAGTTTTATAAGAATATACAAAATCTGAAACTTTATAATGATTTAAAAAAGCACCAAGGCTACAGGATAAAGGATTCCACTTACTAGAATTAGGGTCGGTGGCATAAATATCAAAATCACTGATAATTTTTCCGATATCATGAAACAAGGCTGCAACTACGACACCTATAAAATATACTTCATTTACCTTTATTTGTTCTTCTGGTAAAAAAGAATTTGTAAAGCAATTTCTTACATGGAGAGATAAAGCAAATTTAACAGTTTCTAAACTATGTCTAAATAAACCGCCAGGATCTCGATGATGATAAGCTTCTGAAGCTGGTAAAGCAGAGACATAATCAGCTAGTAAAATTATCAGTGGAGTAATATAAAACTCAACTGATTCATTAGATATGCTTAAATTAGATCTAATTAGTTGCAATAATTCTTTATTCTTAAAAATTAGCTGTTCAATAGATAAATGAGTAGCTATACGGCCTTTTGAAAATATAGTTTCTCTATCTTTTAAGGATTCTTTTTCAAAAAAGTAAAGATTACCATATGTGGTTTTATAATAATTTTCTAAAGAATTACGCATATTTAATTCATCTAATGAATCTTGGTATAAATTTGTATGCTGAATATTAGCTACTTTAGATATTCTTTTAGAAAAAAAAGATTTAAACAGCAAGAATAATCTCCTTATTTAATACAGCGGTTATTATTTCCACAATTAGATTTTCGTTTTTTAAATAGTCAAAAGTCTTTAATTCATCATTACTAAAAAAAAACAACTTATGGGAAATCTTTGATAATCTAAAGAAGCTACCTAAAATAATTAACAATAAAGTTGGATCTAAATATTCAATTTGATAAAGATTAGAATAATTTTGTACATTTTCATGTAACGGGTAAAAAATATAGTTATCTACTTCATTAGGTTTTTTAAGTTGGTTTATATCAAACATTTTAATATTACCGTATAAAAAGATACTCAAAACAAAAAATCTAAAAATAACGGAATTTGAATAAATTATTTTATTTAAATCATAATGTTTTTTACTTAAGGAGTTTTCATTCTGAAAATATAATTTTAATAGTCGAGAATATGTTCTATAAAAATTCTGTTGTTTAATAGAAGGTATATAACATTGAAGCAAACTCAATGCAGACTTATATAAAAAACCAGAACTTGAAATTTTTTTGCAGAAAGGCAAGATAAAATTACCATATTCCTTAGATTCATATTCTTTATTAATATAATAGGAAGTTTTTAATACCTCAGATGTTTTTATAAAATTTCTATCAGCTATTCTTTTTAAAATATTTCCCTTAAAGAGATTGAAAAAAAATCCCCATAAATTAAAAAAGTAATACAAGTTCCTTGTTACAAGATCTGTACGACACCAAAACAATGAATCAAGCACAAGATTCAAATCAAAGTAGTCATAATGTTCATTTTTTACTAAATCCTTATGAATAATTAATGATTCATAAAGATTAGAAATATCACTACTTTTATTTTTTAAATCATGAATTTCTTTTTTAAAAAAAGATGATAAATAAAGAGTTCCTACTTTAGAAATAATAATATTATCTAAGTCATTAATTGTTGCAAAGGGAGATCTTACCTGTCCTAAATCTGGAAATAAATTTGTATCTAATGAATCTGATAAATCAAAAGGATCGTATTCTTTTTCAAATTTACTAACCCCACCGTTTAAAGCAGATATATTAATTTTTGAAGTAATTCCATACCAAAAGTTATTCAACTCTGAATATGAAAATGGTAATTTAAATTCTAATTGAAGTTTTCCAATAAACAAAAAAAATGGATTGTTAACTAACAAATTTTGATAACAAATATTACCAAGTTGCTCGTTAAAATAGTCTAAAGTAAATAAAACCAATTCATCAAACTCATCATTAGTTTGATTACTATATCTTTTAAAATAGAGTAAATTTTTATAACTTTTAAAATTAGAAGCAGGTATTTCGATTTCATAATTTGCTGAATTATTTAAGCTTACTATTTTTTGAATAAAGTTGAACTTCTGATACTTTTGATTAGAAATATCCTTCTGCTCTATATCAAAAGTTTCAAAATTATCAAGATTATTCAGAATATTAGCTAATTCCAAATTTATTTTTTTTAAGTCGTCGTCTTCCTGCCCTTCATCTTTTCTTGAGACAAAAGGATGCAAGTGATACATGTTAGTTTTCATGTACTATCTCATCAATTATAAAAATAAAAAACTACTGTTAAAATTGTTAAATTGTCATACATTAATTAGAAGTTTGTGATTCGACCATTATTCAATCGAATCTAGAATAGAGTGTATGCGTAAAATCACCATTAGGAACAAAATCTATCTCAGTATCTAAATCTATAAAAAGATTAGACTTTTGCAGAGTATAAAAATCTTTATTTATTCGGTTGTATTTATCTAAAATATTATGAAATACATTCACGCATTTAAGAGTTGATTTTTCTTTACTAAATGCAATAAATAAACTTTTAACATAATCTGCAAAACTGAATACAACAGATTCTCTTTTTTTGTTTATTAATAATTGTTTTAACTTTGCTTTTAAATTAATTTTATTCCATTTTAAAGAATGAGAATTGCTTTCTTGAATGACTTCAATATTGTCATAGATAGAATTAGCTTCTTTTTGGTAATCTGGTTCAACTAATTTAATAGTATTACCATCAGTACCGTTACCAATATAAACACTATCATATACGCTAGAAGTATTTTTACCTACAGATGATTGCACCTTTGAGGCATATTCACTAAGATGCAACATTAAAGACGGCATATTATATAGTAATTGTGAAATTTCAGAATTATCATTATTCTCAAAAAACTTTTTATATAAATTAGGTATGAATCCATATAAAAGTTCTATATCAAGAACTTGATATTTGGGTACTTCATTCATTTACTACATTCCTAAACTATTTCGCGTACTATAAAATTAATTTAAGCTGTAGTTTTATATCATATACATAAGTGTCTATAATTTTGCTTATAAACACTTAAATTTTCCGTGTTAATTAATATTTTAGTTTTTTAATTATGTTTATTCATTTAAATGTAGTTTGTTTTATAAGATTTTTGAGTTTCCTGATTATATTTATATATTATAAATTATGTGATAATTATAACATTTTTAAAATAAAATTGCTACATTATTCACAAAATATGTTTACAAATTTAGATATTATTGATTAGGGTTTTCATCATTCATACATTTTAATACAGCTATGAATCTTTCAAAAGAACAATATTCAGAACTGAATTACTTTTTAAAGACTATGCATCCATATTATGTGTGCATAGATTATCATACCCATTCCCAAAAAATAGTAGCCTTATACAAAAGATTTATTGATTATAGTAATAAAAAAAACAACAATGAAGACATACATAATGTTTTAGGAACAATCAGTACCGAACTTTATGAATTATTAACTGAATATAATCTTGGCGAAGAGATGTTATATGGATTTTTTTATCCTATAAAAATTGACACATCCATTTACACTGATAAAAATGACATACCGAATTATTTTGATCGTTACGCTCATATATTAATGGATTATAATGAAAATGAAATATCCTATTTAAAAATTTATAATACAATATTTATCGAAGAATTTAAAACTTATTGCTTAAATAAACCAGCATTACAAGAATGCGAATTATATAAAAATATCGCTAAATACCCTATTGAAACCTTTATAAATTTTCCAATACCATTGTATTTTTTAGTTAACTCAAAATTTTGTGAATACATTAATACCCCTTATAAAAATGAATCCATACATTTACTACTAAAAAAAATAAAGTTTAATACTCTTTTTAGTTCTATTTATATTCAGGACATAGTTAATAGCGAATATAAAAATAACAAATCATCAATAATCGGAGCTTATTTTGTAAAACAATTAGCAAATAGTACTCATATTCCGTATCGATTAATTATGCAAATTATAGAAAATACCCATGGTGATGAAAAACTTGATAAAATGATACGTAATAAATATCTATATCAATATATACCTAAAGAATTAGCAGATTCTAAAACATATTCTGAATCAAGAAGTCGCATAAAAGAAAAGTATATGCAATATTTTAATACTTGGGATTTATCGCAAATTGCTCTTCTTCTAGACCTATATTTATTATTTTCCAATATACCTAACATAAAAAACATAAAAGAGTATGGAAAACTTAATCAATTTGGTCTTTTGCTCACCATTCATTATTATCAAAATTATATCCATAAAAATAGTAAAGAACATATAAAAAAATACATCACAGCTTTAATATTTTTAATTCTCAATACTATTCAAAACAAAGAAATTTGTATCGAAAATTATAGTGCAAATTCACTCCCCTACTACATATTTATGGATATGAAAATTGCTACCAAAGATTATATCTACTCCAAATTACCTGAAAACATATATAAAGATTTTAAAATAAATTATTATAGCAATGAGTCTTATTGGAATTTCATTTATAAAGATATAAAGCAAGGTTTATAACCTCACTTTATAAAAGTATATTATTGAACTAAAGCTTTAAAGAGTACATTAATCTTTTCAATATCGTTTGGACTAAGATTTGTAATTGTAGCACTTAAAACACTTTCAATAACATTAGGCGTATTATACAATCCTATGCCCCCACCTATACCTATAGCAAATGCAGTAATACTCTGGCGAGCGACACCAGCTATCAAACCAACTAAAATCATTGAACCAGAAACAATTCTACCCAAAGTACCCTGAATCCAATTTTTTAAAGTTTCCCAAACGCTATCGAATTCCGCTCCTCCTGTACCAGCCCACGAATGGTCACACACCACAATAAGTAATAATAACATAATAAGCGGTAGTCTTTTTTCTAAATATCTCATATAAACACCTTTTAAAACTCTAATTATTATTTTTCAGAACTGTAATTTATATCTTCTAAAGATATATATCCTTTAATAATTTGTCGTTCATGCACACGATTTTCATCATCAACATAAGGTTCTACAATCGTTACTACAACATGCTTATTGGAATTAAGTTCTGATAAAGAAGGACTCACTTCATTAATCTTGAAAATATTATTTCTATTTAAATAGACTTCACGAGCACTTTTACAAGATTTTTTATCTGGTATACCATTACACCCAAATTCTGAGTCTCCAATTCCTAACACCGAACAACCTTCACAAAAAGAAATTATTAGCAAATAAGTTAATAGCAACTTAAATGAACTTATAATATTTTTAAGCATTTTTCTCCTAATCCTAATTTACATATTTATTGAATTAATATTAGCAATTGCTAAAAACTATACTATGGTATTTTTTTTTAAATTTTATAAAGATAAACTACAAAAAATGGTTTTATAGTATAAAAATTTTTATCAGAAAAAAATAAAAAAAATTAAACAAAAAAATAATGAAAAATAAAAATAAAAAAATGAAAAAGAAAGAAGATAAGATTAATTAAAAAAAATTAAAAAAGGAGGAATAAACTCCTCCTTTTCATCATTTTGTGCATAGTGTAGATTTTACACATTTTTGCAGTTTATATGCTATTGAATCAGTTTAAATCATACCCATATAACATTACGTTAATTGGGGATTTTGTTTTATCATCTTTACTTAAGCCATTCAAACTATCTAAATCTAATGGACATGATGTATAAATTGTCATGTTAAATGTAGGATTGTCATTATCAATTATTTGTCTATAGAAATTATTCGTATTAACATATAATGAATCTTTTGCATCACCTGTATAATCCCAATTAGATAAATATGGTTTTATTATAGCCGTAATTTCTTTATTACCTTCATCAAATGAAGCGTTCATCTCAATATGTAAATTATGATTTGCTTCATATAAATTTGTTGTTTTTTTATCTAAGTTCTTACAAGCATCATTTGTGCTTCCAAAAGCATTATTTTGTGTAGTACTTGCATATTTTAACTTCTGCAAATCTACAGATACTGAATCAATCATATAACTATTAGAAGCAAGTTTTTCAGCATCTTCATCTGCAAAATCACTAAAAGTACAGGTAACTATTTTATTATCACTCCCTTCCTTATATTTGCATGGCTGTTCATTAGTAGACTTATAAACTGTTGGTAGTTCATTATATATGCTACATTCTGTATCCTTATCACAACCTTTTGCAAGCTTAACAGCTTCAGACGCATCAACCACACCAAATCCGTAGTAGTGAGAAAATCTTAATCCATTATCCAAATCTTCCCAACCTTTTTCGACTCTTAAGTCAGTTGTTTTTGTTGGTTTATGTGTAAGTGTTTTTGGTTGATATTCTAAAGAGTTCCAAACGTCATCGTTTCTTGCCGTTTTAGCTAATATATAACGTAATTGAGGTACTGTTATATCAGGTTTTGCCTGTATAACAAGAGCACTAACACCAGTTACTGTTGGTGTAGCAGCGGAAGTACCATTCATTTTAGCTGTATAATAATCTTTAATATTTTCTCTCCAAGGTGTTTCGTTATCCCAATCTATTTCTTCACTTATTTTATCTAACTCTTTCTTGTTAAGACTAGAAAAAGTCGTAACAATCGCAGGAGAATCTGTTGAACTATCATCATATCCATACTCTCCTCCAAAACCAGCTACCCATATATGGGTACCAGAAGATGAGTATGATGATTTTATACCTCTCGAATTTATTGCACCCACATTAATATTATATGGGTATCTATCTAAAGAAGAAGTCATTTTATATTCACAGTCAACCCCTATACTCAAGCAGTCACAACTACTGAGTGGTTTCGAAAGATCATTATATATACAATCACGAAATTCATTACCCATCGCTTTTATAATTGGTTTATCATTGTCAAACATTAAATCGAATATATTTGTCCATTGAGGGGATTCTGTAGTAATTAAATCTATACCAATACTTGCATTTACTATGTTATACTTATTTAAGTTGTCATTAAAAAAGTCAGTTCCATCAGTGTCATTAGTGTCATACTTACTAGAATTAAGAGATATCATTTTACTGTCATAAGATATACCTCTTACCCCCTTATTATTCTTACTCGCAAGAATAATTCCAGAAACCATTGTTCCGTGTAAATCTTCAGTAGTTCTGAGTTGTTTTATAACGTCATCATTTATACCTTCGCCACTAGATATATTATATTTTCTATCTTTTAAATCTTCATGCAAAAAGTCAACTGGGTCATCAAAAACAGTAACAACTACATCTTTACCAGATAAACCTAACTTCCATGCTTCATCAACATTTAAATCAATACCAGAAGTTGGATCTATTCCTGTTTTAAAAGGATTTAGACCGGTATTTTTTAAGTGCCACTGATATCTCATTAAAGGGTCAGATACCTGATCTTCAAAACTTTTTGTAAATGTTTCTATAGAACCATCATCATAAGTTAACGTAAATTCTTCTTCTAGTTTATTATTAATATTATCAAAATATTTCGTATTAATTGTGTAATACCAAATATTATCAGTATTTTCTGATTCACTTAATTTTGTAGGTAACTCTTTGCTAACCGTTCCGTGTAGAGCTTCAATATTAACAACACTATCTTTAGCCTTTATAGTCAAATATTCACCAGAAAAAACATCTTTTGTTTCAGTAGTAAACTCAATATCATTAGATGGTTTGCTGTTATTATTATCACTTCCACCACAACCTACAATTGATGATAATGCAAAAATCATTGCAGAAGAAATTAAACTAACTTTAAAAAACTTATTCATTTCTATTTATCCCTATTCTATTTAAGACTTGGTTTTACACCGTAACTTAATGATGGTGAAACTTTTAAAATATTTTGAGCATTCTTCAATGTTTCCATGGTATTTAACCAATCGTTATAATCTTTTGTTTCCACCTTATAATAATTCTTACTAATAGTTGTTGCATTTACACTAGCAGGAATACAATTAATTCCTTTTTTGCATTTTACATAAATTACATTATTAATAATATAATTATGACCATTACTAGCTTTTACAAATGCTACATTTTTAGAGGATCTTTCCCCTACAACAACAGCGTAATCATTCAAATCGCCAACTATTTCAGTATTGCTTGATTTCAATAAATTATTTGAACTTTCTTTTTTATCTACAACAGTAAAATTATCTGTTATTATTTCATCTTCTGCACAAACGGTACATCCTATTGTAAGAAACGATGCACATAATACTACTGATAACTTATTCATCATATTTATAACCCCGCATGATATTTTTAATGTTTTTTATTATATAGCATTTTTTAATTTGTAGTTATCTATATTTCACTGTTATTTTATTGAAATCTAGTAATCCGTTAGAAGTGATAGCAAGAAATCTTTAATTTTAAGAATCTCTCTAATATTACTAACTCTAGTTTCCTACTTGATTTAAGAGTATCTTAACTAACCAATCCTCAATCCTAGCAGTTTAGGAATTTTTTAAAAATTTGCATTTCCAAATATATCATTTTTAATACCTATAACGAAGTTTCTAACAAATGTTTTTTATTGGGTAAAACAACTGCTTACGATTTACTAGATGCAGAAATGAATACGCATCTAAGTTACTCAAAATCTTCACAAGAAGAAAAATAAACTGATAATAGATGCAATGGTTATATAAAAAAAACATCCGTACTTCTTTATGCAAATCTCGGTTATCAATTAAAGTACCTAGAGATAGAGATGGTTCTTTTCAACTAGTTATTGTTCCTAAGCGTTCTGAGGAGTAATATATTCTATAAATGCCATAGAACCATAAATTCACCACTCCTAAAGGAACTAAGAAAGGATTGTTTAAAAATCAAAACGTGGTATTAAGATATTTTACTTATGAATTAAACGTGAATTAGACAAAAAAAAAGGAGGGAGCAAAACTTCTTATTTTGACACTAGTATTAAATCAATTATCGATTTTAAAAGAAACATGTGATAGGTTAACTAAGTATTTTTAGTTAACCTATCACTGGGATAGATAGAGTTTACATAATATGTTTACTCTCTAAAACCATACTCAATTTATTTTTTATATTTATTATTGTTTATTAGTAAGTAATTTTTCTAATTCTCTAATTCTAGCCTCAGCTTTTGCATTTTTTTCATTAGCTTCGGCAAGAGCTTTCTGAACTTCAGAAACAACTTTTGCATTTTTTTCATTGGCTTCAGCAAGAGCTTTTGCACTTTTTTCATTAGCTTCAGCGACAGCTTCTGCAATTAATTGATCAACAGCT
>JBJFGR010000039.1:0-18094 GCA_051892875.1 Succinivibrionaceae bacterium | reverse complement strand
GTGCTTTAGATAAATAGAGACACGATTAAGCGTATAATTTACAAAAAGTTAAGGTATTAATTAGGATTTTTAGAAATTTTTGTATTATTTTGGTGCAAAGCACTAAAATAATACACTTTTAAAAATTATTTTTTTTCTCAAAAATTCACAAACTTTTATTAATATAGACTTTAAAGAAAACATATAAATGGCATATTATATGCTTTATACAAGTTGTGTCGTTTAATGATGACACTCTTGGGTTTTGTTACATGCGAACTTGCCTTGTTGTAAGTTCGCTTTTTTTTACTGTATGTTATTTATTTCATCATCTTTTATAAATTAATAAACTCCGAAGCAGAAATAAAAGAATAGAGGTCTTAAGCTATTCACATGTTATAATATCTAAATATCTAATAATAGGATTATCAATTAAAAGGATTTGTAAATGATAACCAATAATGATAACGAAGTTTCTTTTATTGTTGATAGCAAAGGAAATAAAACTCATGCTATAGTTTCTATTGAAATATACAAAGAATTACAAAATCTAAAATCTATGTTTGCCGAAGATTTTGATATAAATAATCATGAAACTTTTTTCTTTTGCGTTAAAGGTATAAGTGCATCAGGGTTTCCAATAGGTAAAAGATCATCTCCTAGTTTTATGCTCTCTAAAGGTTCAATGATATCCGCAAAATATGCTCAATCATTAAGAGAACCTGTTATTGAAACAAGAAAACATTTAATAAATAATAACCAGTTAGAATTTAATGATAAACATAATTGCTATATTCTTAAAGAAAGTTACTTGCTCTCTAGCCCCAGTTTTGCAGCTAGTTTAGTTGCAGGAAATAATCGTAATGGCCTAGATGCATGGGAAACTAAGGATGGGTATTCATTAAAAGATTCAGGTTATGGTCCACATGCAGATGAATCATAATTTGCTAAAAATAGCATATTAGCTTATTATTACAAAAACTTATCATTCAATTACAAGGTGTTTATATTATGGCGTCATTTTCATTATCAGCATTTAAAATTCGATTAATCTACTCTATTTTAAATGATTGTTTTAATAAAGACATTCCTTTAGATCAATCATATGCTCAGCATTTTAAAAAAATAAAATTAGAAAATGATGAACAATCTTTAATTATTCGCTTAGTTAATGATTTATTAAGAAGACTTAGTTTATACACCCATGTTGCAGGTTATAAAAAAATTAAAGATGCAAAAAAACATATCAATAAACTAATATGTGCTTTGCATATTATCCACAATTGGCCTGTTCCTAAAGACTTAAACGATTGCGAAGATTTTAGTGCTAAACAGGCAAAAATTCGCTTAGAAGAAGCAAATAATATTGATAACTTCAAATATGGTTGTCCTGCATGGTTAGATACTCTTTGTTATAAAGAATTGGGATTATCTTGGCAAAAAGAAAAAGAAACTTTAGGAAGTGAACCAAAAAGATTTATAAGGGTTAACACCTTAAAAACAAAGTTATCTGCTCTTAGAACTTCTTTACGTACAGAACATATAAAAACAGCATTGTGTGAAAATCACCCTGATGCATTAGAAGTAGTTGGTAATGCCGCATTATTTAGGACCCAATCTTTTAAAGATGGTTTGTTTGAGCAACAAGACATCGGCTCACAAACTATTGCCCCTTTCTTAAAAATAACTCCAGGATTAAAAATTATTGATGCCTGCGCAGGTGCTGGTGGAAAAACTTTACATTTAGCAGCTTTATCAGAAGGTAAAGGGTCAATTATTGCCATGGATGATAAAGAATGGAAGCTAAAATCTTTAAAAGAAAGAGCTCGCAGAGCTGGTGCTTTTAATATTGAAACTAGATTAATTGAAAATTCAAAAGTAATAAAACGATTAGCAGGCAAAGCTGACCGTGTTTTACTAGATGTTCCATGCTCAGGTCTTGGTGTACTAAAAAGAAATTTTGATACAAAATGGAGTGATAGAACTCAAGAAATCCTTGAATTAATTGATCTTCAAGCTGATATTTTAGATCGCTACTCTCAAATGACGGCTATTAACGGATTATTAGTATACTCTACATGCAGTATTCTACCTTCCGAAAATCATAAACAAATCGAAAAGTTCTTGAGTAATCATCCTGAATTTGAATTTGAAGAAGAAGTATCAATTATGCCATCAGAGGGTGGTGATGGTTTTTATATGGCTAGGATGAAACGTATATCTTAATATACTATTTACTTAATGCTAACATCCTATATTTTGCATATAAAAATATTAATTATAATTACGCAAATTTTAAAGGAAGTCTTTAAATTAAAGACTTCCTAAAAATTTACTTCAATGTAGTTCACACATACATATCATTATTAAAATTTAAAAGGAGCCCCCCTTCCTGTCACAGAACTCTTTTTACCACGAGAACTTCTTCTTGAAGACTTCTTATCTTCTAGATCCTTGCGTTTACTACGATCATTTCTAACATTTCTAGAATGACGAGCTTCCTTATCTTGTTCAGCTGTTCTATCAGCATAATACTTTCTAATTTCTAAAGCCCTTCCTGCCACTCGACTGCTCTTCAATGTTGCTAAAATATCATTAGGCATTCCATCAGGCAAATCAACAATTGAATAAGTTTCATAAATCTCAATATGACCTATGTATTGACTATCAATGCCTCCTTCGTTGGCAATAGCACCTACGATTTGACCAGGCTTAACCCCATCTTTATAACCAACAGCAACACGATATCGTATCATTGGTATATCTGGATAATCTTTTAAAGGTATAGCTTCAGATGATGGACCAGATTTCTTACGTTCCCTATGTGAATCATCATCAAATGATTTTTGCTTAGGTTCTGGTTTTGATTCATCCATAAATAAAGGCTCATCACCTTGAATCAATTTAGCCATAGCCACACACAAATCAATAGGATCTATAGATTCATCACTTAAAATATCATTTACAAGTTCTTGATATGGCTCTAAATCATCAGCTTCTAACCCTGAAATAATCTTATTCTTAAAAACCTCTAAACGATGCTTATTAATATCTTCAGTTGTTGGCATCTTCATTGGTTCAATTGGTTGCTTAGTTGTATGTTCTATTAAACGCAACATTCTTCTTTCACGAGGAGAAACGAACAAAATAGCATCACCAGTTCTACCTGCTCTCCCTGTTCTTCCTATACGATGAACATAAGATTCTGGATCATATGGAATATCGTAATTAACAACATGAGTTATACGTTCTACATCTAAACCTCTTGCTACAACATCTGTAGCAATTAATACATCTAATAAACCTTTCTTTAGCTTATCAACAATTTTTTCACGCATCTTCTGTGGTATATCACCATGAAGAGCTTCACAAGCATGCCCCCTTGCAGCTAACTTTGTAGCCAACTCTTCAGCTTCTGTCTTTGTTCTTGTAAAGATAAGTAAAGCATCATAAGGTTCTACTTCTAACAATCTTGTCAATGCATCAATTTTATGAAGGCCTGATACTAACCAATAACGCTGACGAACTGTTGTTGCAGTAGTCGTTTTTGAAGCAATTTTAATTTCTACAGGATTCTTTAAATATTGTTTTGCAACACGTTTTATTACATCTGGCATTGTTGCAGAAAATAAAGCATTTTGTCTGTCTTCAGGACACTGATTAATAATCCACTCAATATCTTCAATAAAACCCATACGAAGCATTTCATCTGCTTCATCTAATACTAATGCTTTTAATTTATTTAATTTAAGTTTTTCTCTCTTTATCAAATCCATTACACGACCAGGAGTACCAACAACAATCTGTGCCCCACGGTTTAAAGCTTTTATTTGCACGTCATATGAAGTTCCACCATAAATAGGCAATATATTAAACTTAGGTAAATACTTTGCGAATGATTTAATAGCTTCCGCAACCTGTATAGCTAATTCGCGTGTTGGTGTTAAAATTAATACTTGAGTATCTTTTGATAATGGATCCATTCTTGATAAAATTGGCAAACCAAATGCAGCTGTTTTACCAGTACCTGTTTGAGCTTGTCCTAAAATATCGTGACCTTCTAATAATGGTCCAATTGACTTTTCTTGAATAGGTGAAGGGATTTCAAAACCTAAATCTTTTATTGCTCTTAAAACTTCGTCTTTTAATCCTAAGTCATCAAAAAGAATAACATTATCAAAATCTTCATTTCTTGCTTTTTCTGATTCAGTTTCGTTATTGTCCAATTCTTCAGCTATTTTATCTAGCATATCTTTATTTAAAATATCTGTCATATATTTCCACTTTTGATAATAAAAATTTGAATACTATTAACTATATGAAAGTCAACGACACCAACACCTATATGTATATAACATACATATAAATTCTTAATGACTTTATGAAATTCTAACAAGACTTACAACAATATAAAGTTCTTTCTTGAGATATCCACAGAAACCACTCACCTCTGCTTTCTCAAAAACAACCCCTGCAAAATCACTACTGTTGTATAAAAGAAAAGAGGTTTGAATACACTTTATGTAAAGTGCCCTACTTCCACAATGTACAAAAATTAATTTTTTACAATTATCTAAAAAAATGAGATGTTTGTCAATTTTTAAAAAAATTTGATAATGGCAACATAAAAATGTCGAAAAAAGTCATCTCAAAATGTATTAAATTTCATACCTTCAAATATAAAAAATTATAAGGCCAAATTCCTTTTAAATAAGAAATTTAGCCTTAGTATAAGCATAAGCATAAGTTTATTTGTTCAACTTATGGAATAACTCCAATTTTTTTGAGTAGTTCTTTTAATAATAAATTTACCTAGTCTATAAAGTACACTTTAATGTTTCTTCACAATTTTGTGGACATTCTGTTGAACAAATTCCTGAAGAACAATCTACAACAACATTTTTAGTTACTGTTATTGTTTTTATTTCAGAATCTGTAGATTTACCATCAGATACTTTTAATACAACAGTGTATGTTCCATTTGTTGAATAATTATAAGTAAATGTAGTTTGGCTATAATCTACAACATCTCCGTTACCCATACTCCAAGAGTATGTTAAATTATCCTTATCTGCATCATAAGATTCATTTGAAAATGTTACATTTAAGCCATCTACTTTATAAGAAAACTTAGCTACTGGCTTATTATTAACATGTTGATCACAGTCATCTCCTACACATTTAATTTCAACTTCTTTAGAATAAGAAGATGTTTGCTTTCCATCAGATACTTTTAACACAATAGTGTATTTACCGTATGAAGAGTATGTATATTCAAATTCTTTTTCACTTTTCGCTTCTGGACGACTACCATCATCAAAATTCCAAATATAAGATAATGAATCACCTTCATCTTCATCTGATGAATTGTTAGAAATTAATACTTTGTAACCATCAACATCAACTGTAAAACTAGCTATTGGTGCGTGATTTTTATTAAATTCATCACTTATCCCACTAAAAGGATTACTCTCATTATCTTTATTATAATTATCTTCTACTTTGTTAATCACATCAAGTCTATCATAATCACTATCAAGAAGATTATAAATTTCTTCATATGAATCTTTAATTTGTTGCCTTATTGTTTTATCATCCTTTGTAAAAAGTTTAGTCCTATAAAAAATATCAACAAATACTTTAAACGTTTCATTAACAAATTCTGAGTTTATATCATTTGATGAAAAATCAATAATTGATGTTTGAGGTGCCCCCATAGCTCCCTTAAATTCGTAAAAGCCACCCAAAGTATTTTGAATTGTTGATAATGCATTTAAATATAATTCAACATTATTATCAGAATCTGTTGAACTAACATCTATATTGTTTATTTTACCAAATTTGTATTTAAATAGATCACTAGAATTATCAGCTTTGTTGTAAGCAATAACATCATAATCATATAAATCAGAAATTGTTTTATTATCCAATTCGATTATTGCGATACCATTCTCGTATTTACCTACTATATCGCTAGTAGAATCATCACATTTTTTATCAACACTACGATCAATACAAACAACCATATCAGAATCTGTAGCATCTGAAACTGATGGTACATCATTTTGATAAGCATAGGTATTTTGCTGTACATGAACCTTTAAAGTTGTTTTACCAGACGCAGAACCATCGCTAGAGCTACCTGAATCTGAGCCTGAACCACTTCCACCACCACAAGCTGTTAACGATACAGCAGTTAATAAAGCTAAACTAAATTTTGTAAGTTTAAACATTTTAAAACCTCGATAGAGGACTAATTTAAAACTAGCCCTCAATTAAATTATTTATACCAAATTGTTACTGCAGTACCTTCAGCAGTATTATTACCAGTTGTATTATCTTCAGCAACTTTTACGCCGTTTACTTTCTTCTTCCAGCCATCTACGCCTGAAATAGACAAGTTATTGCCACTATTAATAACAACTTTAATTTGGTTCCATGAGTCATTAACAGCTGAACCATTGATATCAACTACAATTGCTCCACTTTGACCACTTGTACGAACGTTCTGTTCAATAAGATTTCTAGTAGTCATACGGAATGCAGGGTGTGCTTTACGCATAGCAATCATACCCTTGTAGTAATCAAACACAGCCTTATTAGTACTCTTTAAGCCCCATTTGATATTATTAACATCACCAGGTGTCTTATATGAATTATGATCCATGTTCTTAGAACGTGAGAATTCAACACCTGAATGTAAGAACGGAATACCCTGGCTTACTAACATAATGCCATTACCATAAGCCTGTAATCTACTTGCATAGGTACCTGAGGCATTCATCTTAGTTATTTTATCAGCCATAGTTAAATTATCATGAGCTGTTAGATAATTTATACTCTGTTCAGGATCTGCTGCGAATAATGGTGTCCATGCGTTGGTATTATCACCAATACCACCTTTAACACCTGCAGAAACACATTCAACATTATTACTTACACCAGCACCTAAATCATTGTAAGTTTGGTTAAACATAAATCCACCAATGGCATTATCACTACCGCCTTTCACGCATTCACGATACTTACCATTAAATACACCAACATGTCCACTAACACCTTGACGAATTGTACCTAAACGTACTCTAGTACTTTCAGAAGGATCTGTTGCGTAACCATTCCAAGGTTCACCATACATTAAAAAGTTACGATCAGGGTATTTATTATTTAAATACTCACCCCATTCCTTGAAGTTGTTTACATCAAAAATACCTACCAAATCAAAACGGAATCCGTCAATATTATATTCTGTTGCCCAATATTCTAATGAGTCACGAATAAAACGGCTTACCATCTGTTGTTTAGGATCTGTTGAATTACCACATCCAGATAAGTCTGTAGATGTATAGTACTTACCTGTAATGTTTTCAAACATTTCCTTTGCATAGGTATGATTGTATACAACATCCATGATTACACGAATACCATTTTTGTGGAATTCATTAACCATTTCTTTAAATTCTTGAACTTTTTGTCTATATTTATCAGTCTTAAATACAGATGTATATCTATCTTCAGGAACATTAAAGTTTACAGGATCATAACCCCAGTTGTAACAACTATCACTTTGAGAATCTACATCTGAACATGAACCATAATCATATACTGGCAACAATTGAACGTGTGTAATTCCCAATTCCTTTAAGTGGTCTATACCTGTTGCTAAACCATCTTTTGATTTAGTACCAGTTTCAACCATACCTAAATAGCGTCCCTTCTTATCATCTGAAACACCTGATGATGAGTCAACAGTAAAGTCACGAACATGTGCTTCGTAAATAATTGCATCTTCTCTGTTGATAAATACTGGACGAACAGCCCAACCATCCTTCAAATCTGTTGCACGCATATTCATTACAACATTACGGTTATCAGAAGAAGCTACACCTTTACCATCAGAACCTGAATATGAAGCAGGTACAACCATCTTACCATATGGATCACGAACAGCCTTTCCATTAATCTTAAACTGATAAGGTACTAAATCAAGATCTCCAGATACTTTAACTTCATACACATTATCATAGCCATTCATAGAAGTCTTTGATAAATTATAAGTTTTACCATTTACATCTACAGTTACATTTGAGCTATCTGGAGACCAGATCCTAAATGTTGTTGCTTCTTTAGTATAAATAGCACCTAAGAAATCATATGAATACTTACTTACTTCACAGTTATTGGTTGTTCCATCCTTGTCACAGTTAGTTTTGGTATTGTCTTGTGATACATAATCACAGTCAACGCCATTACCTTTACATATACCATCTACACAATCAGAACCTGAATTGCAAATTTGACCACACTTTGAACCTTTACATGAATCAACTACACAATCAGGACCTTTGCAGATACCGCCAATACAGTCAGAACCACTATCACATGCTTGACCGCATAATTCACCTACACAAACACCAGACTTAGTCATGGTTACTTTTTTTGTCTTTGCATCGAAAGTAATATCATAAGTTCCCTTATCCACAACTATAAAATCACCTGCTGCAGTTAAAGGAGCACCAACTTTTCCACCTAAAATTACACATTGGGTACCATCAGTAGCTTCAATCTTAAAATTGCTTGAATCTCCTGTAAATTCAAAATTAGTAGTCTTCCATATATTAATATCAGAACTTAATTGTTCTAGTAAGAAAGTACCATAATTATCATTTGATGTTCTTAATGCCACCTTTGTATAAACAACTTGAGGGGTAACAGAAATCACAACATCTTTTTCATATTTATCACTTCCGCCATTACCATCATCAACACTTAAGGTTACATGATATGTACCAGCTTCTGCATAAGTAACAACAGGATCTTTTTCAGTTGAAGTACTACCATTACC
This sequence comes from Succinivibrionaceae bacterium, assembly GCA_051892875.1. Taxonomy (GTDB): domain Bacteria; phylum Pseudomonadota; class Gammaproteobacteria; order Enterobacterales; family Succinivibrionaceae; genus JBJFGR01. Next base: position 9,270 of record JBJFGR010000039.1, on the reverse strand, counting down.
AAAATTCCAACTATACTTTAAGTTATCACCATCTGGATCTGATGAAGTATTTGAAAAAGCAACCTTTAATCCATTTTGTGATAATGAGAAACTTGCTTCTGGTGCCTTATTACTTTGAACTGGAGTTACAGAGAACTTCATTGTTAGATCATCAATAGTCAATAAATAAAAACCAACTCCTGATAAAATAACATCACCATCTTTACTAGTATTTAATGCTAAAGTATCGCTAGTATCACCTGTACCATAAACACCACTAGCCCAAGAACAGCCATCTGCAACTTTAAAACGTTGTTCACCTGAGTCATCACCCTTTCCATCTAATTCGAGATTAATAGTCCATTGACCAGTTCTCTTATTAAATGTCATCTGATCAAACTTCCACTTATTAGATGTACCAGCGTAACAAAGATTCTTTGTTGGTTCAAAGAAAGTTTGACATTCATCATCATTTGGATTTAGAACACAGTAACAATTATCTTCAGAAGGATTTAAAGAACAATATGATTGACATAAACCATTCTTATCTACTTCTTCACCTTTACATACGCATGACTTAGAGTTTGCACCTGATGAAGAACAATATGCAGAACATAAATTCTTATCGGAATCGTCCTTACATAAACAAGAAGCACTTGTTGGATCTTTTTCACAAGGATCAACAGAAACACCACAATATTCGCCATCACATATTGCAGCGGCACTCATACCCTTAACTTTGATCTTAGCCTTGTGATTTCTTACTGAAACAGTTGGCCACTCATCTTCTTTTAATGAGCTTAAAATATTTTTATAGTCACCATCAGGAAGCTCTACTGTAAATTCTCTTTCGAATTCACTACCTGTGGTATTCATTACGTAAAAACCTTTATTCCCACGGTTTATCCATAATGCACCATTATCATAACCTTTAGTAGTAACACCTTGACCACGTGTTGCTCTTGCAAAACGGAATGCATTTAAAACGATAGGTTCTCTGTGCTGACACAACCAACCACCTTGACAACGTTCAGCCGCTATAGGACCTGCTGGATCATGTTGTGAAAAACTATAACCAGAATAAACTTGACGAACCTTACCTACAGGCCAAACAACCAACCAAGACTGAGCTAAAGTATATCTAGGATTGTTTTGAGTTCCCATTGAGCAAGTACCTGCAGAACAACGCTTTGCTTCATTATCATGATTGTTTACAAATACTTGTGCATTATTTGAATCAAAAGCAGTGCCAAGATTTAATGCTTCACCATAATTAGCATAATCAAAAGCATTAGTCATTTTCCCTACATATGAAAAATCAGTTACAACAGCATTATCTACACCTGTGTATTTTATAGGTTGGATATCTTCAGCTTCCCTATCAGCACCTATAACTTCTTGATAAACAGGGGGTCTTCTGCCTGCCTTTTGAGCTGTTTTTGATAAAATAGCTTCAATGTCGGTATATCCCATGTGCTTTGCAGCATCGATACGGAATCCATATATCCCCATATCCATTAAAGTTTTTAAATAACCTGCAATTTTATCTTGAGTTGATGGATTGTCTGTTCTTGTATCAGGCATACCTGATAAACAACATGTTCTTACATGATTAGCATCAGTGTAACCACCTATGGTACAAGAGGTTCTAAAATCACTAGCATCAAAACCATCTTGATAATTTGAACCATTACCATAATGACTTCCGCCTAGACCTGTTCCTGAACCTGAACCTCTTTGATTAAGTACTGCATCTGCAAAAACTTTTACACCAGCTTCATTACAAACTTTTATCATATTTCTCAACTGCTGTTCATTACCAGTCATAGTTGTGAAATTCTTAAAGTTAATAGGTTGATAAACGGCCCACCATACATCCCTTCTATTTATGTGTTCAGCAGGCTGAGAAATTTGGATACCATCAACACCAGCTGGTCCTAAATATTCTGTACATTCTTTTGCAAGATTATCATAAGTCCATTGGAAAGGATGTACAATAACCATTTCACTTTCATAGTTTTTAGCCTGAGCCGGGCTATATAAAAGTGCGGATGCACCTATAGCAACAGACAACAGTTTTAATCCCACGTTTTTTTTACACATTATTAAAACTCCAATTTAATGTAGAGAAAACACAAGAACATTTATTAAAAATATGTTAAATATAGTTATATAATTTCTTGTATTTTATGATCAGTATCACTTTATATTATCATAAATATAACAATTTTACATAAAAATTTTGATTTATTTAAAATAATTCACTAAGCTTTTTTCAATATTAAAAAATTTTTTAAATATTTTATAAAACATGTAAACATTATAAAAAACAGAAATTTGTTATATATAATTTAAATAGCCACCTTAATTTTAAAAATTATAAATAATATTTTTTATCCTATTATTGAAAACAATTTCAAAATAATTTACAAAATATTTGATATAAAACACATTTTTAAAACAATATTAAATATTTATTAAAATTTAATTAAATCTTATTTCAAACATAAAATGAGTTATTTTTTTTTATTTCTGTTAAAATTACTACTTATCATGGTACTGTTTTAACTAGGTAAAATTATGAATAATACAATGAATAAACCCCCTTTAAGATATTCTAAACAAAGAGAGCTTATTTATGATTATTTGTTAAAATCAAAAGCTCACCCTTCTGCTGAAATGATTTATAAGGATTTATCCAAAAATCATCCAAATCTTAGTTTAGGAACAGTGTATCGTAATTTAAACCTTCTATTAACCCTAGGAAAGATCCAATTAATATCTACTGTAAATAATGTAGAACGTTATGATGCTCGATGCGACACTCATGCACATTTTATTTGCAATAAGTGCAACGCAGTAATTGATATACAAAATATGGATACAGAAGCTGTGCTAAACGCTTGTTGTCTAGAAAAAGATAATAATGTAACTAGTATTAATTTAGTATTTTCTGGAATTTGTAAAAATTGCTTAAACAAAAGTAGTACCTAATAATTAATAAATTGTACAACCTTAAGAAGAAAATGACTAACAAATAAAGAATAGTGTTTTTATTGACTAAAAATATTTAAACTGATAAAATTTACAAAGTTGTTAAATAAGGTTATAAATTGATTATGAAAACTTTTCGTTCTCTTGAATTATTACTCAATACTCTCCTCTTTTTGAGCTGAGAGCGTACGGGTTATTAATTGTGTTTTGAACGTAAGTTTAACAGAATATTGAATATGACCCGTGCGGATTGCACGGGTTTTTTATTTTAAAGTATTCAAAGTTGTTGGGGGTATATATTATGTCTGACCAGGTTATTATTTTTGATACTAGTTTACGTGATGGTGAACAAGCGTTAGCTGCTAGTTTATCATTTAAAGAAAAATTACAAATAGCTCAAGCATTGGAACAACTTGGTGTTGATGTAATGGAAGTTGGGTTTCCTATTTCATCTCCAGGTGATTTTGAATCTGTACAAAATATTGCCAAGGTTATAAAAAACAGCCGGGTTTGTGGCTTGGCTAGAGCATTGGAAAAAGATATTGATGCAGCTTATGAAGCATTACGTGTTAGCGATAATTATCGTATTCACTGTTTCATTGCAACATCTGATATTCATGTAAAAGATAAATTACATAAAGACTTTGATGCTATTGTTGACATGGCTGTTCATGCTATTAAATACGCAAGAAATAAAGCCGAAGACGTTGAATTCTCTTGTGAAGATGCTGGTAGAACACCTATTGATCATTTATGCCGCATTGTTGAAGCTGCAATTAATGCTGGTGCTCAAACAATCAACATTCCTGACACCGTAGGTTATACCCTACCATATGAATATGGCGGAATTATCGAAACTCTGTTTAATAGAGTACCAAACATTGACAAAGCTAGAATATCAGTACATTGTCACAATGACTTAGGTATGGCTACAGCAAATTCTTTATCTGCAGTAATGAAAGGTGCAAGACAAATAGAATGTACAGTAAATGGTATCGGAGAAAGGGCTGGTAACACTTCTTTAGAAGAAGTTGTTATGACTATGAAGACCCGTGAAAAATTAATGAATGTATATACTAATATAAACTGTAAAGAAATTGCTCGTACTTCTGCTTTAATAAGCCAAATTTGCAATATGCCTGTACCTGCAAACAAAGCAATTGTGGGGTCAAACGCTTTCTCTCATAGTTCAGGAATTCACCAAGATGGCGTTTTAAAAAATAGAGATACATATGAAATCATCACCCCTGAAAGTGTCGGTTTTAACACTAATAACATGAATCTAACAGCCCGTTCAGGTCGCCATATTATTAAGCATCGTTTAGAATGCATGGGATATAAAGATAACTCATACGATTTAGATACAATTTATGCTAAATTCAAGGAATTAGCAGATAAAAAAGGACAAGTATTTGATTACGATTTGGAAGCTTTATTATTTTTCAGTCAATTACACGAAGAACCAGAACAATTTAAACTTGAATATTTGTCTGTTTTAAGCGGTGGCGAATGCGTTATACCAACAGCAAGTATTACATTAAATATAGGTGGTGAATTAAAAACATTAGCAACAACTGGTAATGGACCTGTTGATGCTGTTTACCAATGTATTTATAAATTAGTAAATTACAAAATCATATTACAAAAATATGAAATAAAATCTAAGGGTCAAGGAAAAGACGCTTTAGGTCAAGTTGATATTATTGTAAATTACAATGGTAAATTATTCCATGGAATGGGATTAGCAACAGATATTATTCAATCAAGTGCTCAAGCTATGATTCATGCATGTAATAGTATTTATCGTAGCAATTTGGTTGAAATTGAAAAATCTAAACATTTGGAAATGTTAGAAGATTCAACTAAAAATTAATTACAGTTCTTATAGAACAATATAATTATAATGGAGTTAAGTAATGTCTCAAAATTATAACGTAGCAGTCCTACCCGGTGATGGTATCGGACCTGAAGTAATGGAACAAGCTATAAAAGTATTAAAAGCTGTTGAAAAAAAATTTAATGTCCAATTTACATTAAAAGAATGTTTTGTTGGTGGTAAAGCTATTGATGAATGCGGCACTCCACTTCCTGCAGAAACTCTAAAAGCTTGTGAAGAAGCTGACGCAATTTTATTCGGTTCAGTTGGGGGACCTAAGTGGGATAATTTACCACCAGATCAAAGACCTGAAAGAGGAGCATTACTACCATTAAGAAAGCACTTTAAACTTTTTTGTAATTTACGGCCTGCACAAATTCATCAAGGATTAAATTCTTTATCACCTTTAAGAAAAGATATTTCTGACAAAGGATTTGATATGGTAGTTGTTCGTGAATTGACTGGAGGTATATATTTTGGTCAACCAAAAGGACGTGAAGGCTCAGGAAAAGACGAAGTAGCTTATGACACAGAAGTATACCATCGTTATGAAATTGAAAGAATTGCAAAAATAGCTTTTGAATCTGCCCGTATTCGTAAGAAAAAAGTTACCTCAGTAGATAAAGCTAATGTTCTTCAAAGCTCAATTTTATGGCGCCAAGTTGTTACTGAAGTTAGTAAAGATTACCAAGATGTTGAATTAAATCATATCTATATTGATAATGCTACTATGCAGTTAGTAAAAGATCCTGCTCAATTCGATATTCTTTTATGTAACAACATTTTTGGAGATATCTTATCTGACGAATGTGCTATGGTTACAGGTTCAATGGGAATGCTACCAAGTGCAAGCTTAAATGAAGATGGCTTCGGTTTATATGAACCTGCTGGTGGTTCTGCTCCAGATATAGCTGGTAAAAATATAGCAAACCCAGTTGCTCAAATTTTATCCGCAGCATTAATGTTAAGATATAGCTTCAAGTTAGAAGATGCTGCTAAAGCTATTGAAACTGCTGTTTCTGCTGTATTAAATGAAGGTTACTTAACAGGTGATCTATTGGCAAGCGGAACAAGTAAGCATGAAGTTCAATCAACTAGTTCTATGGGCGATTTGATTGCTAAGAAAATTGAGGAGTTGTAAAAATGGGCAAAACCTTATATGAAAAGGTATACGATGCACACGTAGTTTGTGCAAATGAGGGAGAAACTCCTATACTATACATTGATCGTCACTTATTGCATGAAGTTACTAGTCCTCAAGCATTTGCAGGACTTGCAGTAAATAATCGTCAAGTACGAAGACCTAATAGAACTTGGGCAACTATGGATCATAATGTTTCAACATTATCTAGCGAAATTAGTGCTTGTGGCGAATTAGCAAAAATTCAAATGCAAACATTAATTGACAACTGCTCTAAGTTCGGTGTTCCTTTATATGGTTTGGGACATAAGTGGCAAGGTATTGTTCATGTTATTGGACCTCAAATTGGTGTTACAATACCTGGTGTTACTTTAGTATGTGGTGATTCACACACAGCAACTCATGGTGCTTTTGGTGCATTAGCATTTGGTATTGGAACTTCTGAAGTTGAACATGTACTTGCAACTCAGACAGTTAAACAAAGTCGCCTAAAGAATATGAAAATTGAAGTAACAGGTAAACTTGGTACAGGTGTATGTGCTAAAGATATTATCTTAGCAATATGCCAAAAATTAGGTACAGCAGGTGGCACGGGTTACGCAGTAGAATTTTGTGGTGAAGCTATCAAAAACCTTACCATGGAAGGTCGTATGACTCTTTCTAATATGGCTATTGAAATGGGGGCAAAAGTTGGTATGATTGCTCCTGATGAAACAACTTTTGAATATGTAAAAGGTCGCCCTTTTGCTCCAAAAGATGAATTATGGGATGAAGCTATAGCTTATTGGAAAACATTAAAATCAGATGATGATGCTAAGTGGGATGCTGTGGTAACCCTAAGAGGTGAAGATATTACTCCTATGATTACATGGGGAACAAATCCTGGACAAGCTATGGGAATAAATGAACTAATTCCTGCACCAAGTGATTACGCAGATGAAATAGAAAAGCACTCATGCGAAAAAGCATTATCATACATGGATATCAAACCTCACACAAAAATAACTGATGTAGCTATCGATAAAGTATTTATAGGTTCATGTACAAATGGTCGTATTGAAGATATGAGATCAGCAGCAAGCGTAATTAAAGGTCGTCATGTAGCACCAAATGTTCAGGCTATTGTTGTACCAGGTTCTCAAGAAGTTAAAACTATGGCCGAAGCAGAAGGATTAGATAAAATTTTTATTGATGCAGGATTTGAATGGCGTTTACCAGGATGCTCTATGTGTCTTGCCATGAATAGCGATAAAGTACCAAGTGGAGAACGTTGTGCTTCTACATCAAACAGAAATTTTGAAGGTCGCCAAGGTCGAGGTGCAAGAACTCACTTAGTTAGCCCTGCAATGGCTGCAGCAGCTGCTATTGCTGGTCATTTTGTTGATGTTAGAAATTTTTAGGAGTTTAAACCATGCAGAAATTTACTTGTCATGAAGGTTTAGCTGTTCCTTTAGATTCAGCTAACGTTGATACAGATCAAATCATACCTAAGCAGTTCTTACAAGCTGTTTCACGTCAAGGATTCGGTAAACATTTATTTAATGATTGGCGTTATCTAGACGAACAAGGCACTATACCTAACCCAGATTTTGTATTAAATTACCCTAGATACAAAGAAGCTAGTATTTTAGTTGCTCGTGAGAATTTTGGGAATGGTTCTAGTAGAGAACATGCTCCGTGGGCATTAGCAGATTATGGTTTTAAAGCTATTATAGCTTCAAGTTTTGCAGACATTTTTTACAACAATTCGTTAAATAATGGCTTATTGTTAGTAAAGTTAACTGCTGATGAAGTTGACAAATTGCATCAAGAAATAAATAAAAATGTAGGTCAAAAAATTACTGTTGATCTTGAAAATTTAACAGTTAAATGTAATGACCTAGTATTTAAATTTACTCTTGATGACTTTAGAAGATACTGTCTATTAAATGGCTTAGATAATATAGGTTTAACTCTTCAACATGAATCAGAAATCGCTGATTATGAACAAAAGTTACAGAAGTGGATTTAATTTATACCTTGATTTAAGCATTTTTTAGAAATTTACAAAAAACTGGTATGTAAAAGTACCAGTTTTTTTTATAATAAAAATGAATTAGTTTTTTATTTTCTTCTCAACATCTAGGAGCATATTAATGAATTCCATATTTTTTAAAAATCCTACATTATATACTCTAAATAACAAACACCTCACCAAAGTTACTATTATGGATTGGGGGGCAACTATTACTGATGTAAAGGTATATGTACCATCCACTAACTCTTTCAGAAATATTGTATTAGGCACCGAACATAATAATTACCAAAATCAATATGCATATTTTGGAGCAACAATAGGAAGATTTGCCAACAGATTAAAAAACGCAATTTTTAATGATGGTAATAATATTTATAAACTAAACACACCCAAAGGATTTAAACATTGCTTACATGGTGGCACAGAAGGTTTTAATAGAAAACAATTTAAAATTGTTTATAAAGACTATAATAATATAACACTATCATTATTATCACCAGATGGTGATCAGGGTTTTCAGGGTAATTTACAATTATTTGTTAGGTATTCACTAAATGATGATAATGAACTTACAATATCATATGAAGCAACTTCAGATAAACTAACACCTATCAATATTACTAATCATTCATATTGGAATTTAAACACTCCTGATGATTGTGGTTTAACAGCTGATACCCAAACTATTTTAAACCATAAATTGAGAGTTAACTCCTCAAAAATGCTAGCTATAGATAGCGAAGGAATTCCAACAAGTTTTGTTGATATAACCAATACCGATTTTGATTTTACTTCATACCAAACAATTAGTAATATCTTAAAAAAATCCTCATTTACCAATACTCAAGGTATTGATCATCCTTTCGTTATTGAAAAAAATTTAAATACACCTTGTGCAGAACTCCTAAGTGATGATGACTTAGTAAAATTAGAAGTATATTCAAACTATCCTTCTATTCAAGTATACTCTGGAAATTGCTCACAAAATCAACCTTCTAGAAATAAAAATAAAAAATATCAAAATCATGCTGGATTTGCTATTGAACCTGAATATTATCCGAACTCTGCAAATGATCCAATGCTTATAAAAGAATGCCCATTACTAGATAACTGTTCCAAATTTAGTAAAATTATAAAATATAAAATCATTACTAAATAACTCAAGTTTTCCACTTAATTGGGAGTAAACACCATTTTGTGTAAACTGAGAGGGGGATGCGGACATAATCCTGGACACCAAACGAGGTGATCTATGGCATATAC
>JBJFGR010000038.1:0-18190 GCA_051892875.1 Succinivibrionaceae bacterium | reverse complement strand
CATTAGCTTTAGCTATCAGCTCTGTTTCAGCTTCTGCTGTTGATTTTCATGGTTACTTCCGTGCAGGCATGCAAGCAAATATTGAAGGTGGTGAAGTTTATTGTATAGGTACAGGTGCTAACGCTCATAAGGTTGGTCGTTTAGCTGACGAATGTGATACTTATGCAGAATTAGTATTATCACAAGAAGTTTATAACAAAGCAAATTCTAAATTTACAGTAAATACTTTAGTTGCTTATGGTACAACTGAAGGTAATAGAGATTTACAAGGAAATTCATGGCAGGGTGTTGGTGCAGATGGTCCTTGGGGCGGTCAAAGAATGTCAATCCGTGAATTATATGCTAAGTATGATACAGCTAGTGGTTACTCAATTTGGGCTGGTAAGAGATTCTATAAGAGAAAAGATATCCACATCATGGATTTCTACTACTTGAACAACTCAGGTTATGGTGCTGGTATTGAAGCAATTGACACTGGTATTGGTCAAGCATCTTTTGCCGTAACTAAATGGGTTAATGATGGTACTACAGATTACAATAGAAACGTTTATAAGTTAGATGCTCGTTTAGACGGTATTAATGTAGGTTTTGGTTCGTTAGACGTTGATGTAATCTATGCTTTACCATGGATTTCTGATCAACAAAAGGAACAAGCTGCTGGAAGTGCTCGTGCGAATACTGCAAACAGTGGTGTATTAGCTACAGTTGAACATACATTAGTAACTGGTGGTTTAATGAATAAGTTTGCTATTCAGTATGGTACAAACGGATTCTCATACGTTGGTACATATGGTAACCACGTTGGTGATAACTATACTCCAGATACTGATTCACAGGGTGTTCGTTTAATCGATTGGGGTACATATGATGCTGGTAATTTTGGTTTAGGTTACTCATTAGTTTGGGCACACTTAAACAGTGGTGACGATCATACAGGTGGTTGGACTGTTGACCGTTCAGGTTGGGAATACTCAATTGTATTACGTCCTGAATATAAGTGGACAGAATATACTCGTACAACTTTAGAATTAGGTTATTCACAGATGAAGACTTCTAGTTGGGTGGCTGATCCAGACAAGTATGAAGATCCAGATTTATACAAGATCACATTAGCACAACAATTTACTCCAGGTAAAGGTTTCTGGACACGTCCAGCAATTAGATTCTATGTATCTTATATTTCAGGTGATCAGTTCAGTGACGGTTGGTCTGTAAACTACAGAAACAAGAACGATGGTAATGACAAAGGACAATGGACAATCGGTTCACAAGTTGAAGCTTGGTGGTAATCTTGTATAATAAAGATAAAATTTAAATATATTAAATATATAAAAAATAACTTTTTAGGGTGGTTTAGCCACCCTTTTTATATGTCTTTTCAAAATAAAAATCTACAAAAAGTTCAAAAATAAAGATCAAAATAACTCATTTATTCAATTTTGATTCCTGCTAAATTCATAATCCATTGTCCATAAATTAACTGAATTTCTCGTCGTTGATCTATTAGATCATTTCTATGATAACATGATTGTACATAATTTAAGGTTTTATGAGATAAGTAGTATTCAATAGCAGTTATAGATATTTTTTTTAAATTTAAAAATTCTACGATAGTTCTAAATAGAGCGCGACTTCCATGAACACTCATTTTATCTTTAAATTTTTCAGGAATGCTTCTATTCATTGATCTTGCAAAACTTTCTTCGTTATATCTGGTACTTATATGAATTAATTTATTTAATAAAAATATAGTGATAGGTGTTAAAGGTATCCTATAATTTGGTTGTTCATTATTTTTTGTGGTTTTTACGGATATTGTTAAATATTTATTTTTTGATATTTTTTTGTTATTAAGGATATTAGTGAATGTTGCAATTACTCGATAAGTTTCACTGACACGTGTACCTAAAATTAGGTGTAAAATCCAAATTGTAAAGAAATCGTCAGGTAATTGTTCTTTAAGAGAAATAATAAATTTTTTAACAACTCTTTTTGCCATGGAAATATTTTCAAACGACTCGCAATTTAAGGCTTTACGATGTTTAACAGGAGTGTTTATACATGTTGCTATAGCATTTTTTAAGGGATTGTAGGTTAATTGTTTATTTGCAATTGCCCAATTTAATAGAGCACATAAAATTCTTAGTTGATGTTTTTTATTATTATTTTTATACTCTTTGATTGACATCTCATTTGTTTTAATTTTATTGGGATTAGATTTTTCAGCTAAAACCGTATGTTTTAATTCAATTTGATTAACAAGTTCATCAAAATCAATTTTGTTAATAGGTATATTAAAATAGTCACTACAGTAGTAATTAATAGTAGTTTTATAAGCTTTTATTGTTTTTGGTTTTAAGTTATGATTTTTAACATAATCATCTAACAATTCAATTAATGTCCATGTTTCAGAAGTTTTAACAGTATTTATTGTAAATGAATAGTCTGAAAAATTATTGTTATAATGGGAATATGCATAGTTTGCAGTATATTTAAATAAACAATCTTGCTCATTTGCTGATGCTGAGTGTGAGATAGTATTGTCCGAAGTAAAGGAATTTTTTCTGAAGTTTTTTTCAATTCTATCGTGAAGTATTTTTGAATTGTAAAAATTAGTAATTTGAATAGCTTTTTTTAAAGAAATTTTATTGATTGAACCTAAACTAATATAAGTTGTTTTCTTGTTTACAGAATATCTAAAAATAAAAGAAATAGATAATGATTTTATACTTTTTGTTATTTTTAAGTATAAATGGGCAATATTTTTAACTCTAATGGTTTTAAAATTTGGTACAAAAGAAGAAGTTAAAGAGAGGTTTTTAAGTAGGTCAACATCTCTTTGGGAAGATATTTCTTTCATAATACATCCTCATTTAATAGAAAATTATTAGAAATATATCCAAAAATAATTTTGGCACTATTTTCATTTATGACAAATATTTTTAACATGAATAAAATATTGAAAAAACTTATTAGATAAGAGTTGATGATATTATATTTATCCACATGTTTATCTATTCAAGTTCATAAAATAATTTGTTGGCATATTTTTTTCATATAGCTTTATTAGTATTACGTTCAGATAATAATTAAAGGCAAAAAATTGACGTTAATACTTATACATTATTACTATTAATATATAAGGAATTTATTATGTCACTATATTTAAATACAAATATGTCATCTATACGATCACAGCGAAGTTTAAGTTCTGCTAATGATAAAGTAGATGTATCATATGAAAGATTATCATCTGGTGTTAAGATTAATAGTGCTAAAGATGATGCAGCAGGGCTCCAGATTACAAATCGAATGACCACTCAAATTAATGGACTAACAAGAGGTAATAGAATTGCACAAGATGGCATATCTTTAGCTCAAACAGCAGAAGGAGCAATGGATGAAATATCTACAATGTTGCAAAGAATTAGAACTCTTGCCTTACAATCTGCGAATGGTACAAATTCATCAGATGATAGAGAAGCACTTCAAATGGAAGTAAATCAATTATGTGAAGAAATTGATAGAATTTCAAATGATACAACATTTGGTGGTAAAAAGATTTTAAATGGTGAATGTGATTTATCAGTAACAGATGGAAAAATTGATATTAAAGTTGATAATACTGCGCAAAGAGAAAAGAACTTAAAGTTCCAAATAAGTTCTAATACTAGTCAAATAATTGATATAGACTTAAATTTGAGAAGTTCTAAGGAGTATGAATATACTTTAGCGAATACTACTGATACCACAGCATATAAAGATAATCTAAATTTAGGTTATTCTATTGCAAGTATGTTTTTAGCAATAGGTTGTGATGAATCAAATATAAAGGATGTTTCTTCAGCTGACAGAAATACTGGTTTTATGGTGGATGATGGTCAGTTAGTTTTTGATATTTCAAATGTTAATTCATCAGAAAAAGTTTTAGAAAATATAGATAAATTTATAAGTAGAATTGACAATAAACGAGCAGACCTTGGTGCTATGCAAAATCGTTTAGAAAGTACAATACGCAGTCAAGAAAATATCTCTCAAAATATGTCTGATTCAAAAAGTCGTATTTTAGACACTGATTATGCAGAAGAAACTGCTAAATTGGCAACCCAAAATGTATTGTTGCAAGCATCCCAGTCTATGCTTAGTCAAGCAAATACGAGACCTCAAGTAGCATTGTCTTTGCTTTCAGAGCGATAGATTATTGAAGTTGATTTAATAAATTCCTTGCCGGCAAATTAAACTGCCGGTTTTTTTATGTACTGACAAAATTTTGCCATGAATAAAAAGTTGGCAAAAAATGAAAAGATGATTTATTTTTTGGTTAAACTCTAATAAAGTTTTAATAAATAAGGGTTTACAAAAAAAAATAAATTTTTTTTTAGAGTTGGCACAGTATTTTCATATAGTAAAGTATGTACAGTAGTAATAACTTTAGTTTAGTAAACAAAAAAATTATAAATAAAAAAGAATATAAAAATAAATGATAAAAATACAACAAAAACTAAATTAAAACAGTTATTAATTGTTATTGTTAAAAAGGATAGAAGTTTAGGAGAAAAAAGATGGCTTTATATGTAAATACAAATGTATCTTCTTTGAATGCTCAAAGACAGTTGAATAATTCTACACGATTATTGGATACCTCGTATCAAAGATTAGCATCAGGTTTGAGAATTAACAGTGCTAAGGATGACGCTGCTGGTTTACAAATTTCAGATAGAATGACTTCTCAAATAAACGGTTTAAATCAAGGTAACCGCAATGCTCAGGATGGGATTTCATTTTCACAAACTGCTGAAGGAGCAATGGATGAAATAACCAATATGCTTCAGCGTATAAGAACTTTGGCAATACAATCAGCAAATGGTACAAATTCTGAAAGTGATCGAAAAGCAATACAAGAAGAAGTTGCTCAATTATCAGCGGAAGTAGATAGAATCGCATGTGATACAACTTATGCAGGTGAAAAAATACTAGATGGTACAAAAGGTGCAGCAGATGGTCTAGGCAGAAAAATGACTACATTCCAGGTAGGTGCTGATGCAAACCAGACAATATCAATAGCTCTAGGTAATGAAGTAAAAAGTTATAAAACAACAGAAACCGCGAATGTGGCTATTGATTATACTAAATCAACTTGTATTGTAAAAGATAATGTTAATACTGTAAAAAAAACTGACGCATTTGAAGCGGATGGAACATTAAAAACGGATATTATGTTACATACTGATGGTAATTATTATTCAAAGAACGATGTAGTAGTGGTAGAAGCTAGGGATGCAGATGGTAACATTCTTGTTAACGCTAAAAATGGTAAGGATTCTCATTTGGTAAAATTGGAAAAAGCTCAAATTAATAATATTGAGACAAAAGGCTGGACAATAAAAGATATGGCAGAATCATTAGGGTTGGGTTCTACAGCTGCAAATTTGGGTAATAATAAAGGATTTATTTCCAATACTTCATTATCTAAAGCGACAGATGCTATATCATTTGATGTATCTACTGCCGACAATGCTCAAGCAGCCCTTGGGGTAATTGATAGTTTTATAGGTACAATAGATAGCAAGCGAGCAGAATTAGGTGCTGTACAAAATCGTCTAGAATCTACAATTAGAAATCAGAGCAACATTTCTCAAAACTTAAGCGATGCACGTTCACAAATTAGAGATACTGATTTTGCGACAGAAACGGCTAATATGACCCAGACAAATATAATACAACAAGCATCTCAGTCAATATTAAGTCAAGCAAATCAGAGACCGCAGATGGCAATACAATTGTTACAAGGCTAAAAAAAAGTTTCTCTCTTGAGCTATTAGCTCTATCCTTATTGCCAGTGATTTTCACTGGCTTTTTTTATAAAAGTTTTAATTATTTAATAAAAAGTTTTAAATTTTTTTTAAAGTTTTATAAAAGTTTGTCGCTATAAAAGCATAGGGGTATTGTAAAGTAATAAAATAAAACTACGATACAATATGAATAAATGATTATGAGCTATTTAGATAGAACTATAAAAAATAATAAATATTATTAGAAAACACTGGTTCTAAGAAAATGCGAGAGAGAGGGTACAATTATGATAGATGCAGTTGTAAATACATCGGCAGATTTTTTGGCCAAAAATAGTAAGGTGCAGATTTCTTCTTCAGAGGTAACTCAAGCGGTTGCAAGTATAAGTAATACTAAGACAACAAAAGCAACAGAGGTTGATAGTCAGGCCAATGCCGTTAATGCAAAAGATTTAGTGCAAAAAACTGTTGATGAGTTATCTAGTAAACAAAATAATAAGCAAGCTATTCAAAAAGAAGAAGATAAGGCTAAAGAAGAAGATAAGGCTAAAGAAGAAAAACAGCAAGAGAAAGTGCGTGAAGAAGCTGAAATTTTAGCGTCTGATATGACTTCATTGACTAGGACTTTTGGTTTAAGTTTTGCGTTAGAGGATGATTTAAATAGGACTGTGGTTACGGTTACAGATTCGAATACGGATGAAGTAATTAGACAGATTCCTAGTGAGGAGTTTATTGAGTTAGCAAAAAGAATATCCGAAACAAGAGATAAAATGGGTGGAGATGTAGCCACAGAGGATCTCCGAGGTTTATTATTAGACCAGAAGATTTAAAAAATGCTATTTAAGCATATAAAATAATTATTTTTGAGGGGGAATATATGGCGTCTTCAGTTACTTCAGCAGGTGTGGCTTCAGGTATTGATTTTGAAAGTATTATTTCTGCTTCTGTGTCAGCTAAAAGGACGCAGTTGCAGAGTAGTATTACCAAGAAAAAGACAAATGCTAACATAGAGCTTACAGGTGTTGGTAAGTTAAAAAGTGCTCTGAGTAATTTTAAAGATGTTTTAGATGATGTTTCTAAGAAGAATTCATTTAATAAGAGAACTGTATCTATTAATCAAGATTCAAGTGATAAAGTATTTACAGTTTCTACCAAAGAAGACGCATCAAATGGTAATTATAATATTACAGTTACTCAATTATCTGCAAGTACAGCATATTCAACAACTGTGGCTGATTCAACTGAAAAGTTAGGAGCTGGGAAACTAACATTTTCAATAGGTTCAGGTGATGATGAAAAATCCTTTACAGTTGATGTAGATGAAGAAGATACACTTGAAACTCTGCGTAAGAAGATTAATCAAGAAAGTTCAAGTTTTGGTGTAAATGCAAATATTTTAACTTTAGCAGATGGTTCTTCAAAGTTTGTATTGGATTCTGGTAATACAGGTGAAAAGTATAGTAATTTTACTATAACCTCTGAAGGTTCTGATAAATTAAAAGCTTTTGAAGCTAATCTTGACAATACTAGTGGAACTGGAATGCAGTTAGTTCGTAAGGGTGTTGATGCCAAGATAGAAGTTGATGGGGCTGAGTTAACTAGTGAAAATAATGTATTTGACGATAAAATTAAAGGATTAAAAATTGAAGTAAAAAGATTGTCAGATACAGAAACGATCACTGAAGCAGATGGTAGTACAACTACTGGATACAAGTCTAATAAATTGAGTATATCCACAGATACAGGTGCTTTAAAGAGCATGGTTGAATCATTTATTAATACTTATAATGGATTAAGAGATACATTAGATAGTTTATCAAAAAGAAATACTTATACGAATGGTCAATGTAATGATGACGGTGGTTATTTAGCTGGTGATAGTACTTGTTCAACTATAAAGTCAACGTTATCGAATATGTTATCATCATTTTCAATAGGTTCATCAGATTGTAATAATATATTTACCATGGGTTTTAAGATGGATAACAATGGTAAATTAAGTTTAGATTCTGAAAAGTTTGATGAAATTGTTGATAATAATTATGAACAGTTAGTTGCGATGTTTTCTGGTGATAACAGTATTTCTAAAAAAATGAGTGAAACACTAGATGAATATACAAAGAGTGGTGGTGTTTTAGATAAACGTACAGACTCTTTAAATAGTGATATAAAGAGCTATGAAAACAAATCCAATGCAAATGATGTTGCTATAGAAAAATATGAGTCAGCTTTAAGAGCAAAATATTCCAGTTTGGATACTTTAATAGCAAATTTAAATACCTCACTTTCATATTTAAGTAGTGCAATGAGTGTGAATAATAGTAATAATAATAAGTAATATGATAATTATAATTTGAAGTATGCTTATGTTTTATCTAAATAAATGACATATAATGGCACTGTAAAAGGTGCTATTTTTTTAGGAGAATAAATGTACGGTAGAAATTTAAAGGCTTATAAAACTACAAATTTAGAAGCTGAAATATCAGTTGCAGATCCTCATAGAATAATATCAATGTTATATGCCGGTTTGTTCGAAAGAATTGCTCAAGCAAAGGGGGCAATTGAGAGAAAGGATTATGCTTATAAAGCAGATAGAATTGAAAAAGCTATAGCAATAGTTACAGGTTTGCAAACTGGTATAGATATGAATCAGGGGCAGATAGCTGAGAATTTTAATAATTTGTATATATATGTTAAGCAAAGATTAAATGATGCAGCTATTAACTTAGATACTGCTGCTTTAGATGAAGTTATAAAATTGCTTTTACCGATTAAACAAGCATGGGATAAAATTCCTGAATCTGAAAAGCAAAAGGCATATGCACAACGTAAAGCTCTAGACGAACAAGAAATGAATCGGAAATAACAAAATATTGAATTAAAATTTAATATGAGTGATGTAGATTTTCAAATAAATTTAGCTAATCTTGACATAAAAGTTATTGACGCTTTAAAGAGTTGTCAAAGCTTTGGTGTTAAGGATTTGCTGGAAAAAATAAAAGAACTTATAGCATTAATGCAATCATCTAAGGATTATGAAGAGATTCGTGAAGACGTAGAAGCAATAACTAGAAATATAGAAAGAGATGCTAAAGAACTTGCTGATAAGAGTTTGTCTGAAAATGGAATAGATAATAGGCAAGATTTAGAAAAGTTAATTGTAATATTTGAAGAATCTATAAAAATTTTTAATATAGAGCATAATGAACTACAAAAATCTTTGGTAAAATTAAGGTTTGGTAATAAAGGGCTTAATAGGTATAAGCAAATCAGAGGATATTAAAAATAAGGAGTGTAAAGGCGGTAAATTATATCACCGCCTTTATATAAAGGTTTATTAACCTTGTAATAGTTGAATAGCCATTTGAGGTCTTTGGTTAGCTTGTGTAAGTATTGATTGTGAAGCCTGTTGAATAATACTTGTTTGAGTCATATTGGCAGTTTCTGTAGCAAAGTCCGTATCTCTAATTTGTGAACGAGCATCACTTAAATTTTGAGAAATGTTACTTTGATTTCTAATTGTAGATTCTAGACGATTTTGGACAGCACCTAATTCAGCACGTTTGCTGTCAATAGCACCTATGTATTTATCAATACAACTTAGTACATTTTGTGCTGATGTAGCTGTTGAAACATTAAATGCTAAGCTATCATCATTATTTACTACAAAAATTGAATTGTTTGTGGTGCCTGCTAAATCAGTAGAAACTGTATCTGTATTCACATTTGTTTGGGTTTGAACGGTTAGACCTAACATACTAAACCCAACTTTAAATTTTTGATCTTGAGGTGTTGCTTGTGTATCTTTTATTGTTGCATCAAAACCTAAGGAAACACTTATAGTTTGATTTGCATCGGCGCCGACTTGGAAGTTAATGGTTTTATTATTACTAGAACTTGTTGTAGTTTCTGTGGTTTTAATAGTTTTATCGTTTGAGTCTAATTGTATTTTTCTTTCACCATTTAAAATATTGCCACCAGCATATGTTGTATCGGATGCAATGCGGTCGATTTCAGTACATAATTGTGTAACTTCTTGTTGTATAGCTTCTCTATCTTTATTAGAATTTGTACCATTTGCTGATTGAATGGATAAAGTTCTAATACGCTGAAGCATATTTGTTATTTCATCCATAGCACCTTCAGCCGTTTGACAGTAGGAAATACCATCTTGAGCATTTCTATTACCTTGGTTTAGACCATTGATTTGAGAAGTCATACGATCAGATATTTGTAAACCTGCAGCATCATCTTTTGCACTATTAATTCTAAGTCCTGACGCTAATCTTTGATAAGAAACGTCTAGTGACCTGGTAGAGTTGCTTAATTGTCTTTGTGCATTCAGTGATGATACATTAGTGTTTACATAAAGGGACATAATAATTCTCCAAAGCTCTATCTAAAAATTAAAATATGATAATTGTATTATTGGATATGAAAAAATTATGCCATGTGTTATAAAAATTTATAAAGTATTATATATTAAGGTTTTATGAGGTTATAAAAGATAATTTATAACGTCAAATTATTGAACTTGGCAAAAAAGTGACAGAAAAAATAAAGGATTGTAGTCGTCTACAATCCTAAATATATATTTTATGCTAAGAAACCGAAATTATTTTGAAATAGCATCTTTAACTTTCTTGCTTAACTTACCCATATCGGTACGACCTGTAGCAAGAGGTTTAATAAATGCCATAACCTTAGCCATATCAGACATTGCCTGTGCTCCTGTTTCAGCAATAGCTTTAACAATTAGCTCATCAACTTCTTTGTCTGTTAATGGTGCTGGTAAAAATTCCTGTAGAACACTAGCTTCAAAGTTTTCACCTTCAGCCAATTCAGGACGGCCGGCACTAGCATACTGAGCAGCTGAATCTTCACGTTGTTTAACCATTTTGGTTACAATAGCGATGATTTGGCTGTCATCAAGTGTGATACGCTGGTCAACTTCGACTTTCTTAACCTCAGAGAGTAATAAACGCAAAGCCGCAGTGCGTTCTTTATCTTTAGCTAGCATTGAAGCTTTGATTTTTGCATTTAAATCTTCACGTAATGACATTCTCTAAGACCTCAAAAGTATAATGTTGATTAATATAAACGATTATGACGTGCGTTTTCGCGAGCTAATTTCTTAGCGTGACGTTTAACAGCTGATGCTTTAGCACGCTTACGTACAGTAGTTGGCTTTTCATAGAATTCACGACTACGTACATCTGCTAAAATACCTGCTTTTTCGCATGAGCGCTTGAAACGACGTAATGCAACGTCAAATGGTTCGTTTTCACGTACTTTAATTACTGGCATGTGCCTCTCACCTCGGTAAAAAAATAAAAAAAAGTGAATGGAGTATCCCACGTGAATAGAATATCCACCAAAATTAACGCGAATTTTAATACTTTAATAGTTCTTTGTAAATCTTTTTTTTATTATTATGCATAATAATTTTCTTCTTATCTCATAATATGGAGTTAAAAAAGTAATTATTGTATAATTGTAAGGCATTTTTTAGGGTAGTTTGCTAATTTGAATAGGAGATTTGTATGCGAATCTTGGGAATTGAGAGTTCTTGTGATGAAACTGGTGTTGCTATTTATGACGATAAGCAAGGATTATTGAGTCATGAGCTTTATTCTCAGATTAAATTGCATGCTGAGTATGGGGGGGTTGTCCCCGAACTAGCTAGTAGAGATCATATAAAATTAGCAATTTCTCTTATTAGAAAAGCTTTAGAAAAAGCGAATTCAACGAAAGATGATATAGACGCAATTGCTTATACAGCAGGTCCAGGGTTAATAGGTGCATTAATGGTTGGTGCTACTATAGCTAGAACATTAGCCTATGCTTGGAACAAGCCTGCGGTCCCTGTAAATCACATGGAAGGTCATTTATTGGCACCGATGTTAGAAGATGTTAAACCTGAATTTCCTTTTTTAGCTTTATTAGTTTCAGGTGGTCACACGATGATCATAAAGGTTTCTGAGCCTGGTGATTATGAAATAATAGGACAATCTGTTGATGATGCTGCGGGCGAAGCTTTTGATAAAACTGCCAAATTGTTAGGTATACCATATCCTGGTGGCCCCTTGCTTTCAAAGATTGCCAAGAAAGGAGTTAAGGATAGATTTAAATTTCCAAGACCAATGTATGACAGCCCTAATTTAAACTTTTCATTTTCAGGATTAAAAACATATGCAGCAAATACAATTGCTGAGAATGATGATTCTGAACAAACAAAAGCTGATATTGCTAGAGCTTTTGAAGATGCAGTGGTAGATATTTTGATGATAAAGATAAAAAAAGCCTTAAAGCAAACAGGATACAAAAATTTAGTAGTAGCAGGTGGGGTTAGTGCTAATGAGACTTTAAGATCTGAAATGGCTAAGTTAATGGATAAATTAAAGGGGAGAGTATATTATCCTAGAATAAGTTTTTGTACTGATAATGGTGCTATGATAGCTTATGCAGGTATGTTTAGATTTAAAAAAGGTGTAAAAGCAGACTTATCGATTGATGTAAGACCTCGTTGGCCTCTTGATACATTAAAACAACAGCAAGTAGGAAATAATTGTGATAAAAACTAAATATGATGTTATTCACATCAAAAATTTGAAAATAGATTGTATTATAGGTATGCTTCCAAAAGAAAGAGAAAATCCTCAACGTTTGCTTATAGATGTTGAATTATACACAGATTTTTCAAAGGTTATGGAAACCGATTCTGTGGAAGATACATTAAATTATGCAGAAGTCTCTGATTTATTAACAGTAATTGCTAAGGAATCAAAATCTCAAATGATTGAGTTTTTAGCAGGAAAAATGGTGAATTCTTTATTTGAAAATTATTCTGATAAACTTTTTGGGGTTAAAATTAAGTTGTATAAACCAGATATATTGCCAAATACAGAAAAAGTAGGAATCGAAATAACCAGATATTTTAAGGAACTATTATAAAAATGAATGTAGTATATTTGGCATTAGGATCTAATATTTGTCGCAATGTATCATTTGCATATGCTATAAATAACTTAAAGAATGTACTGCATAAATTTAGTTTCTCAAGTCTATATGAATCTATACCTTTACATTCTAAAGGTCCAAATTTTTATAACGCAGTAATTAAAGCTGAAACAGATTTAAGTTTAAATGAATTGTTGGATTATACAAAAAGATTGGAGTGTAATTTAGGTCGATATCCTTGGTACGATGCAGATGGAAATGTTTATAACATACGTTGTTTAGATATCGATATTTTAATTTTTAACGATGTGGTATCTGAATATCCACAATTACCACGAGAAGATATTTATAAATATCCCTTTGTGATAATACCCTTTGCAGAAATAGAACCGAATTTTATACCTTTAAATAGTGATAAAAACATGCAGGCTTTAGCTGATAGTTTGGATAAAATTGAATTAAAGAAATTAAATCATTTAAGCCTGCACGACTTTATATTATAAATAATTTGGTATTATCCCTACATATAATAGAGTGAATAAAACGATACCTAAAATTACACGATAAATTACGAAAGGTAATAAACCGATTTTTTTTAACATTTTCAAAAAGAAATCAATAACAAGATATGAAACCACAAATGAAATAATGGCTCCTATAATATAGAAGTCAAAGGAAACAATTTTCTCATCCCCTTTTAGAATTAGTTTTAGTAATGAATATCCACCACTTAGTATAATTACCGGGATAGAAAGTAAGAAACTAAAGTTCGCCGCATTTTGGGGAGATAGTTTTAAAAAATATCCTGCTGTAAGTGTAATGCCAGACCTTGATGTACCAGGTATTAAAGAAAGACATTGTGCTAAGCCTATAAGGGTTGCTTCCTTTAATGTAACTATAGGCGTATGATTCTTCTTTTTATTAACAAGTTCTGCTATATAAAGTAATAAACCAAAGAAAATAGTTGTGAAAGCAATAATCCATAATGAACGAAGGTTGTTTTCAATAAAACTCTTTGATAAAACCCCTACTATACCCACAGGTATGGTTCCTATAATCACATAAATTAATAATTTACCATTTTCGTTTATGGGTTGTTTTTTTAAAATAAAATTCCAAAAATTAGCTAACATATCTTTTAGAGTTGTTCTAAAGTAAATTAATATAGCAAGTAAGGAACCTAAATGGAGAGTGGTATCAAAAGCTATACCTTGTTCTTCCCATCCTAAAATGTGAGTTGGTAAAATCAAATGAGCAGAGCTTGATATTGGTAAAAATTCTGTTAATCCTTGGATAACACTTAATACGATAGTTTGTATGTATGTCATTTTTTAATAAATCCTAATTTATTTTATTATGGAAATTAATTCTTGTTGTGCTTTCAAGATTGTTTCTAATCGTAGTTTAGTCATTTCATTTTTTATTTCACATCCCTTAAATCCTTTATTTATTACCTCTTGAACGTCAATTTTTGCAACTTTTGAAAATATATAATTTATGATATAAGGTGCATAAAAATTTGTGTTAGTAACGTTTAATCGTCCATAATAATCAGCGTATAGACATTGGGAGAGTATAGCAATATTAAAAGGATTTCTATAAGCATTCATTTTTCTAAAAGTTTCGTCAATAAATGTTGGTTCCTTATGTAGTAAATTAACATAAGAGTGACAATAAACAATGCTTTCAGCCAAAGAAGAGAATGATATAGGAACTTTTAATCTTGAGCAAAATTTTTTTACAACACCTACACCTAAAGATCTATGCTTACTGAATGAATGTGTGGGAGTTGTTTCACAAAGTGGTTTTCCTAAATCATGAGTAAGCATAGCAAATCTTGTTTTAACATTTGAGGTTAATTTTGAGATAACTTTTAAAGTAAGCATTGTATGCTTAAAACTATCACCTTCAGGATGATATAAAGTATTTTCAGTAATTTTTGCCAAAAGGGCTATTTCAGGCATAATAATATGTAAGGCACCACATTCTAGTAAAAACTCAAAAAAGCATTCAGGATTGTTTGTGCCAAGAGCCTTTTCAGTTTCTATCCAAATTCGTTCGGGAGTAAGATGATTAATTTCCCCTTGGGAAACTATTTTTTTGCAAAGTTCTGTTGTTTCTGGAGCTATAGAAAAACCTAAATGCTTTAATTTAGCATAAAATCTAGCTAATCTTAATACTCGGAGAGGGTCTTCTGAAAAAGCATCACTTACATGACGAAGAATTTTGTTTTTTATATCTTCTTTTCCATTGTAGGGGTCTATATAATTGCCATCGCTATCTTGAGCGATTGCATTAATTGTTAAGTCTCGTCGTTTTAAGTCTTCTTCAATTGTTACAGACGGATCAAAACTACAAATAAATCCTGTATAGCCATGACCTGATTTTCTTTCAGTACGTGCGAGAGCGTATTCTTCTTTTGTTTTAGGATGAATAAAAACAGGGAATTCTTTGCCTACGCAAATGAAACCTTTGGATTTCATATCATCAATAGTACTTCCTGTAACACAGTAATCATTATCAGTAAATTTTATTTTAAGGAGTTTATCTCTAACAGCTCCACCTACTAAATAAATTTTCATAATCAACACCATTTTGTGAATGTTTGTGGATTATATCATAGTAGGAATGAATAGATAAAAAAATGGTTATAACGTGGTATAATAACCAAAGGATAATTCAAGAAAAAATATAATAATTGTAATAAAAGGTCTTTTATGTACGAAAGTTTTTTTGGGCTATTAGAGCCAGCCTTTAGTATTTCACCAAATCCAAAATTCTTTTTTATGAGTATTCATCATAAACAAGCTTTATCAATGTTAAAGAGAGGAATTACTGATAGCGGAGGGTTTTTATTATTCACAGGTGAAGTTGGTACAGGAAAGACAGTTATCTTAAGAAAATTATTGAATGAATTACCAAGTAATATAGAAAAGGCGGTGATTTATAATCCAAAAATGAGTTTAAATGACATTTTAATTAAAATTTGTCATGAATTTGGAATAAGTGTAAATAAGGATTTTTCTAAAAGTGATTTAATAGAAGCTTTAAATAAGTATATAACTAGCTTGTATGATCTTAACAAAAGAGCTGTTATTGTTATTGATGAAGCACAACATTTACCTGATGATTGTATAGAAGAAGTTCGTTTATTAACAAATATAGAAACTGATAACACTAAATTATTGCAGGTTATATTGGTTGGACAGCCTGAACTAAAAGAAAAATTAGCTCAAGTACATATGAGACAGGTATCTCAAAGAATAACAGGTAGATTTCATTTATTGCCATTGTCGCTTGAAGAAACTGATGCTTATGTGAGATTTCGTATGCAGGCAGCAGGATGTGTTCAGATTGTTTTTAGTAATGTAGCAATAAAGGAATTATATAAAGTTACTCAAGGAATACCAAGAATGATAAATGTGGTATCTGATAAAGCTTTAAATCAAGCTTACATATGTAATTCTAATCACGTAGAAAAAGAACATATGAAAATGGCTATTAAAGAAGCTTTGGGTAGTGATGATGATTTAAAATTTTCTAAAAACAACACTCTGAAAAATAAGCAACAAGATAGAGATTATAATCTTAAAAGATTTATACCCAAATTGATAATTCTTTATATATTATTTTTGGGGTTAGGATCAGGAATTAGTTATTTAGCTAATTCTAATGATGAACAAGAAAAAAAGAAGCTTGCAATAGAATATATAAAACAAGACCGAGAATTAACTGATAAAAGAAAACTTTTATATCAATTAGTTAGTAAACAAGAGGAAATTAATTCATTTAACAGAGAATATGCAAGATTTAGCGCTGATGTTTCCAATAATGTATTTGTAGAAAATGCTTGGAATAATTTATTAAGTGAATGGGGGTTTGCTAATAACGGAAGTAGTATTGATAGTGATTGCAAGTCATTGGTTAGCAAGGGTTTTATCTGTTTTAAGGGAAAGGGAAATATAAAAGATCTTGAAAGGTATAATATTCCTGTAATTATCCATATGATGGATAGCAGTTTAAATACCTTCTATGCAGTGTTAACAAAATTAAGTGATCAGTATGCAACATTGGTGATTAATGGTAGGGAGTGGAATTTTTACCGTTCCTATATTGAGCAATCAATGGAAGGTGACATAATGTTAATTTGGCCGTTGCCATATGGACAAACATCTATAAATAATAATAGTCCCAAAGAAGTACAAGAAGAACTATCATTTATGTTGGGTAAATATTTTGGTAATGAAAACTATATTTTTTTAGGATGGAATAAAGATTTTGAAAGTAAAGTAAAAATGTTTCAGGAAAAACATGGTTTAACAGTAGATGGTATAGTTGGGATTGATACATTATGGGCATTATTGCCATATGCTGATACTGGTAAACAACTAAAAGTAAATAAAATTTTAGTAGAAGATAAATTTAATGAATTAAAAAATATATTTGGTGATGTGGATATAAAGAAAATGCTATTTCTGAAGAAAAATAATAACCCAATACCTAAAAAAGAAAAAAAAGTGTTTAATGAGAATATTAGTTTAGAAGATTTGAATTTTGAATAATTGAAGTAGGATATAGTTTATGTATAAAAAACTACTAGATATATTGCTTTGTAAGTATCTAGCTGAAAGTATTATGCTTTACGGGTGTTTGTTCTGTGCTGTAATGGGGTATATAGGTATTGTGTATTGTCAATACAGTATTCAAAAACAATACAATAAAGAGCAAAAAATAAAAGTTGAAAAAAATTTGGCTATCAAACTACAAGAACAGAAGCTACCAATTTATTTGGAAGAAGATTTAGCAATATCCCCAATATTTATTGGAGAATCGAGGGCTCATGATTATTCAATTAGATATCTAAATGATGCTTATAGTGGAAAGGAAGTAATTAAAAATAAGAACAATTCTGATTTTGTTATGAGTTCAAGCACAGATAATAATAAATCTAATGAATTAAAAACAACGGCGAACGTTACCAATAAAAAGATTAGTATTGGTGAAATTTTTAATCGTGCTGTAAAAGAAACAAATACAAAAGACTTGGAATTATCTACAGAATATCAATCTGAAAGACGCCTGGAAATAAATAGAAATCAGAGTATGGATGCAATTTCTATATATGATCTACCAGATGTCTTAAAAAATCAAATTCCCAAGTTTGAATATTCAGCGCATAATTATAGTTCAACACCTTCAAAGAGAAGTGTTACTTTAAATGGTCATAGATTAAGTGAAGGAGATGTATACAAAAATTTAACTATTTTGGAAATAAAGCAACACTATGTAATAATGAGAATAAAAAATCAAAGTTTTAGTGTTCAGGAAATGGATAGTTTTTAAAATAAATAACGAAAAATCAGACACTTACTAAAAAAACAAAAAAATATATAGAAAAAAAGAGGAAATGAGTTGACAAAAGGGTAAAAGTATTT
>JBJFGR010000037.1:0-18436 GCA_051892875.1 Succinivibrionaceae bacterium | reverse complement strand
ATTATTAACAATTTGTATAATTTTATAGTTTTTTATAGATCCTAATTAGCGGAATATTATGTATGATTCTTCTCTTTTACCCACACATATGCACGAAGATCCAAAAATATTATTAATTACTCACGATTATAGGTAACTTACGATAAAAAAAGGGGAGTTATTCTCCCCTTTCAAAATTTTTAACAATTCAGTAATTAGATTACATGAACAGATGAAGTATTTGTGGTACCAGATGGAACTAAAGCACCTGAAACCATAACTACAGTATCACCCTTCTTAGCTAAACCAGAAGTTACAGCTAATTCCTTACCTAAACGGAAGAAATGGTCTGTAGAGTCGATATTGTCAACAACCATTGGAGTAACACCACGAACAATACATAATTGACGAGCAGTCTTCATGTTTGTTGTTAAAGCTAAAATATTTGAAGTAGGGAAGTACTTACGAACTGCACGTGCTGACTTACCATGTTCTGTAGCTACAATGATTAATGGAGCTTGTAAGTGTTGTGCAATTTCAACAGCACCCTTACAAACTGCTTCTGTTACGTGTAATGAAGCTGGTTGATTTAAGAAACGTGGTTCAACTAAGCTGTCAGTACGTTCACAGATTGAAGCCATTGTTCTAACAGCTTCGCGAGGATATTTACCCTTAGCAGATTCACCAGAAAGCATAACTGCATCTGTACCGTCGAAAATAGCGTTTGCAACGTCACCAGCTTCTGCACGAGTTGGGCGAGGGTTCTTCTGCATAGAATCTAACATCTGAGTTGCAGTAACAACGATCTTACCAACTTCGTTACAACGACGGATGATTCTCTTTTGAGCAATAATAACTTCTTGAGGTGGAATTTCAACACCTAAGTCACCACGAGCAACCATGATACCATCTGAAGCTTCTAAGATGTCTTCAAAGTTATCTAAACCTTCCTGGTTTTCGATCTTAGAGATGATCTTAACACTTTGACCGCCATTGATGTCTAACCAATTACGAACATCTTCAACGTCTTTCTTCTTACGAACGAAAGAAACAGCGATGAAATCAACACCTCTTTGGATACCGAATACTAAGTCGCCCTTATCTTTTTCTGATAAAGCAGGTAAGTTAGTGATAACACCTGGTAAATTTACACCCTTCTTGTTACCTAACATTGCGTTGTTTAATACTTCACAAACAGCTTCAGTTTGATCAGCATTCTTTTCTAAAACCTTTAGAGCGATTAAACCGTCATCAATAAGAATTGTGTTACCAACAGCGATGTCTTGAACTAAGCCAGCATAGCTAACTGAACAACGTTCATTAGTTGTGTAACGTGGGTCGTTTTCACCTTCATATTGAGTAGTGTAGTTTGTGCTAACGATAAATTTTTGACCTTTCTTTAATTCAACTTCACCGTCGTTAGGTACTTCACCAGTACGAATTTCAGGACCCTTAGTATCTAAAACAACCGCAAAAATCTTACCTGTTTCTTTCATGATTGCTTCAATTGTAGTAATACGAGCGCCTTGTTCTTCGTGGTCACCATGAGAGAAGTTTAAACGCATAACATTCATTCCAGAATTAAGAAGTTCTTGTAAAACTTCACGTGGTTCGGATTTAGGTCCGATTGTACATACCATTTTTGTTTTTTTCATATAATGATCCTATATCAGTTGATAAGAATTAATTTGTGAATCTTTGTTGCGATTTGCACAAAACTAAAAAATTTGTCGCAATTTTACTAATAAATTCGATTAATTTCAAAGTTTTTGTATCAATAAAATGAAAAAATATTGAAAAAATCAATTTTTGCACTTTTTTGGGGAGAAAATAAATTTTTTTTGTATATTTTTATTAAATTTACATTAAATTTTTATGAAAATTAATACATTTATGAATGTAAAAAAAATACTAGAATTAATTCAAAAAAATAATTTTTACAATACAAGTTTATATCTTAGTTTGGGGATAGTAGGTTCACAAGGGGTAATGTTTCAAGGAGGAGAGTATATTCAAGCTCTTGGAACAGCTGCTATTGCTATTTCTGCTTGGCAAATTACTAAATGTCAAATAATTCATCGGATACAAGAAAGGAAGGGTAAATTAAAAAAAGGGGAAAATATTGATGATGAATTGATAGATATAGATAATTTTAAAATAGTAGATATTGATTTAAAACTTAATGAAAAAATTTCAAAAATTATAAATTCAAATAGATGCGATTTAGAATACACGCAAAAATGTTACGATATTGGTATATCATACTTAAAAGGTCGAGGATTGCCAATTAGCTTTGAAAAATCTTTTAATAATTTTTTAAAGGGGGCAAGAGCAGGAAGTGCTAAATGTGCAGTAGAATTGGCTCATTTTTATCGTGTTGGAAAATTTGTACCCAAGAATGAGTTTTTAGCAAAATATTGGTATGAATTTGCTGCGATGAATGATAATACTGAAGCTTGTATTCAGTTGTCAGATTGGTATATAAGAAATCATGAATCTGAAAAGTCAAATATAAGAATTCACTATTTTTTAGATAAAGCCCAAAGACTTGGTCATAGTCAAGCTCAAAATATAAAAACTAAATTATTACAAGAACAAAAAATTCATCCACTAACTGTTGGAGATATAAAAGAACTAAAAACATCTGCTGATATTAAATTTATTTATGATTTTTCGATACATAAAAATTTAAGAAAATTTATTTTTAAAGGGGGAATGTGTAAACCCTCAGATCTTCTTCAAGCATATAAAGTGTTAGGATTTGTTGTTCCTTCAAATTTAGAAATACCCAATATTTCTTTGGAAGACATAAGAAGGTCATACCATACCAAAATAAAACAGATCCATCCTGATATTCATAGACAAACAGCAGAAGATAAGGTTCATTTAATAAAATTAAATACAGCTTACCAGTTACTAGTTAAGCTGTATTCATGATTTTATGATTATTTTTAATAAGATTTTATATCATTATTATTTCTAATATTCTTTCGTAAATTTTTGCTAGTTGTTCCAAATCATTAACATTTACACATTCATTAGCTTTGTGAATAGTGGAACTGATAGGACCTAATTCAATGACCTGGCAGTTATTCATTTTTGCAATGAATCTTCCATCTGAAGTCCCCCCAGCTGTAGATAGTTTGCAATCGATATTTTGAATTTCTTTAATAGCTTGTTTGGTTGCATTAACTAAAGTTCCTGGTTTGGTTATAAAAGGATCTCCACTGAAAGACCATGAGATTTCGTAGCGTAGATTATGCTTTGTAAGAATGTTGTTAACTATTTCTTTTATGTTGTCAGCTGTAGTTTCTGTGCAAAATCTCCAATTTATTTGGATATAAAGTTCTCCTGGTATTACATTATTAGCCCCTGTTCCTGCTTTTATGTTAGGTATTTGCATTGATGTCGGAGGGAAAAAGTCATTGCCATTATCCCATTTTATATTAACAAGTTCTGTAATAGCTGGAGCTGCTTTATGGATAGGATTTTCTCCTCTTTCAGGATAAGCAACATGACCTTGAATTCCAAAAACTTTGATATTTGCTGTAATAGAACCTCTTCGTCCATTTTTCATAGTGTCACAAAGAATTTTTGCGGAACTTGGTTCTCCTACTATGCATATATCTACATTTTCATTGCGTTCTTGCAATTTTTTTATAATTTGAGGCGTGCCGTTGATAAAATCAGCTTCTTCATCACTTGTGAACATAAAAGAAATTGTTCCTTTATGATTCGGATGTTTGGTAATAAAATTTTGGGCAGCGATTAACATTGCAGCATCGCCACCCTTCATATCAGCGGCACCTCTCCCATACAGAATTCCATCTATAATAGTTGGTTTAAAAGGATCTGTTTTCCAGGATGTGATTTCTCCAGGTGGTACAACATCTGTATGTCCTGCAAAACAAAAATTTGGATAACCTGAGCCATGAGTTGCATAAAGATTTGTAGTGTCTATATGACTCATATCTTCAACATTAAATTTTAATTTTTTTAAAAAATCAGTAATTAATTCCTGGCATCCTTCATCCTTTGGGGATATGGACGGTCTTTTGATTAACTCACAAGCTAAATCTGTAACGGGGGTGTTGGACATGATAAAAACCTTTATGATTTCAATTTGTATTTTTTAGATAATAAGGTAGTAACTTTTTTAAACATATTAAAAACTGCATTGCTTTTTAATGTTGGTAAACCTTTTTCATCTAGAAAAAAATTACCTTTTAATACTAAAACTTCACCATTTTGAATTACGGAAGTTGCTTCCATACCATCCATATAATCGTAGTCATCTTTTATCATTTTGTTTGCTATTTCTAGTAATTCTGTAGCAGAAATTTCTGTTCTTGTATCTTCTTGTCCCATAAACATAATAGTAATCCTTATTAGTGTTCGTATTGTAGAAAAAGCTTTCTTTCGATTCTAAGATAATTTTTTACAACATCATTATAAGAATCGTCAAGAGTTGATAAACCCTCTTCTTTAATTCTTGATATTAAATCTAAATCATTTTCGCTTAATGCTTTTCTTGCCTTGGTATATTGTCCTAAATAGTGTTTAGCTAAAAGGAAATCATAAGGTAGAATGCCACTTATTGATTTCATAATAAGCATACAATTAAGAGGAACAGGAATAAATGAAAGGGTGTTTTCCTGTTCAAAATCGCAAAAAGAATCTAAAAGTTCTACATTATTAAATGAATTTAAAACGTCTTTATTTAAAGCGTAATTCATTTGTGAAATAGTGGTTTTTCCTTTAAAGCAAGAAAATACCGCAAATTCAGTTGCTCCATTATTTATTGCACATAATAAGTTAGCTCTGTTTTCTGGAAAATTTTTCATTTCATTGCAAAAAACTTTGGAGTAATTAGGATTTGAGCTAAAAAAGTAAGTGTTTTTCGCTAATAAAGAACCTAATTCTAAAATACCAGCAAAATTGACATTTTTAATTGTTCTTTCATCTAAAATCATAGCTAATTTAGCTTTTAGAACTATAATTTTGCGTTGTGGTTTATATGAGCCTTGGCAACCATCCTGACAATTGTGTTCACTCATTTTTATTTTATACCTTTAATTTATTGATATAGACCATTTTCATTTGTCTATGTTACCAAAAATTATTGATGTAACTTCTATTGGCCAAAAACAGAGGCCTTTATTGATTATCTTACTTACATAAAACTAATCAACTTCTTTTATTACTTTTTGGTTATTTCCATTTTAGGTATTTTTTTCAATATACAATAGTATTACTTACCTAGAAAAATTAAAGTGCTTTACCTTTTGTATATAAGATCAACAACTTGGGGTAACATAAACTTTTATTTTAAGAATATTAATTTTTTTTTGCAACCTTAACAGAATGTAAAAAAATAAAAAAAATTAATATTTTTAAAAAATTTTGTAAAGAATATTTTTCATTTGTGGTATTATGTGCCTAAATTATTATTATTCTATTGAATAATAAGTGGTTGGTACAGAAGATTAAACATTAATGAATGTTTGTGCCGTAAATATTAATGATAAAGTACAAAATTTAAAAGTACTTTATTTTTAAGTTATAATAAATACTTTAACTGTTTAGATAGATTTATATTATGGAAAACGTGAAGAAATATTCAACAGTACAAGAAATAGTTGCTTTTTTAGCGGAAAGATTTCCTAATTGTTTTTTTAGTCAAGGTGATTGTAAGCCTTTGAAAATAGGTTTATTTAATGAAATTGCAGAAGTTGTTGCTTCAGAAAATTCAGATATTTCCAAAACTGTTTTAAGAAAGGCTTTTAGATATTACACTACTCGTTGGAATTATTTATCATGTTTGGTAGTTGGTGCAAAGCGTGTTGATATGAATGGTAATGAAGTTGAGGAAGTTACCGAAGAACATGCAAGTTTTGCTCTAAAAGAACTTACAGAATCAAAAGCTAAGTATGAAGCTAGACTAGCTGAATTAAAGGCTACCCGTTTAGCTGCTAAAAAAGAAAAAGAAGGATTCGAAGGTAAAAAAACTTTTAAAAAGCCTTTCAATAAGAATGCAGGAAAGTTTAATAAAAATTCAAATCCAAAAGGTAAATCTGCAAGAGTATTTAATTCGAAAAATAATAAACAACAGGTTTCTTCTGTTAAAAATGAAGAATTTGTACAGATGAATCCTAGTGAAATTAGTGTTGGTTTAAAGGTTCGTGTTTCGTTTTTAGGAAGTGGTGTTGTACCTGCTACAGTAAAAGAAATCAATAAAGAACAGGCAACTGTTGAATTAGCAACAGGAATGGTTGTAAAAGTAGGTCTTGATCATATTGGTAAATAATATAATTATTTACATGTTTTGAATTCATTTAACTAGCCTTTAAATATCTTTTAGGATGTTTAGAGGCTTTATTGTAAGGAGATAACTAGTGAAAATTTTATCAGCCATGATGGGGTTTGTGTTAGGTCTTGGCTTTGTTTCTAACGCTTGTGCTATATCGCAAAATATAGAAGTTCCGAATATTAAAGATGTAAAATTATTAAAAGGAACATCTCAACAGTATACTTCTTGTAAAAGAATCACTAGCTATTTTACAATGTCTCATTATAAAGAGATTGCTTTAGATAACGATTTCGCTAAAGAAGTATATAGAATGTACTTTGATCTAACTGATTATTATAATAATCTATTTACAGAATATGAACTAAAAAGTATAAAAAGTGAAAGTTCCAAATTACTAAAAGCTATGGATTCATGTGAAATTTCCTATGTTTTTGACCTATTTCATAGAGTATCAGTTAGGCGTTTTGAAAAAATAACATATCAATTATCAGAATTAGATAAAAAAATAGACTTTACAATTGATGAATATAAAAATATAGATACTCATGACCCAGAAAATCGCGAGGTCTATAAGACAAGGGAAGATCTTGAAAATGAATGGAGAAAGATTGTAAAAAATGATTTGTTAAATTTAATGCTTTCAGGTAAAACAGAAGAAAAATCAAAAGAAATTTTAAGAAAGCGTTATATATATCAATTAAATAACATTGTAAAGTTCAAAAACGAAGATGCATTTAGTGTATTTGAGAATGCATTTGCAAGATCAATTGATCCTCACACTAGTTATTTATCTCCTGAAGCTTCATCAAATTTTGATAATGAAATGAATTTATCAATGGAAGGAATAGGTGCTGTCCTAACTCAAGATGATGATTATATAACAGTGGTTTCTATAGTTCCTGGTTCACCAGCTGAAAAAAGCAAACAATTAAAACCTAAAGATAAAATTATTGGGGTTCAACAACATAAAAAAGATGAATCCGATGTAATGATTGATATTATTGGTTGGAGAGTAAATGATGCAGTTTCTTTAATAAAGGGAGAAAAAGGCAGTAAAGTTACTTTAGAGATACAAAGAGGTGAAGGTTCTTCTCTTACAACTTTTAAGGTTGAATTAGTAAGAGATAAGATAAAATTGGAAGATAGTGCGGCAAAGGGTGAAGTTAAGGAAATTGACGGCAGGAAAGTAGGTGTATTAACTGTAAAAAGTTTTTATATGAATCTTGCTAAAGATATGAAGAGAGAGATTGAAAAGTTAAAATCACAAGGAATTGAAGCTTTAGTTGTTGATTTACGTAATAATGGAGGTGGCGCTTTATCTGAAGCTATTGATTCAACGGGTTTATTTATTACTAAAGGGCCAATTCTTCAGGTAAGAGATTCCTTAGGTAATGTTATAGATCACAAGGATAAGAACGAAATTGAAAATTATACAGGTCCTTTAGTTGTATTGATTAACAGACTAAGTGCTTCATCATCTGAAATTTTTGCAGCTGCTTTACAAGATTATAAAAGAGCTGTAATAGTTGGTGACACTTCTTTTGGTAAAGGAACGGTACAACAAAGCAGACCTCTTGATAGACTTTACGATTTTTTTGATAGTAATTTAGGTAGTATTCATTATACAATTGCAAAGTTTTATAGAATTTCTGGGGGGAGTACTCAATTACAAGGTGTAAAACCAGATATTTCATTCCCAATTTATATTGATCATAGCAAAGTAGGTGAAGTTGCTGAACCAAATGCATTAATTTGGGATAAAGTTCCTAAAGCTAATTATAAATATGCTGGAGATGTAGATAAATATTTACCTCAGTTGATAAAAAAACATGAAGACCGAGTATCTAAAAATGAACTTTTTGGTATTTTTAAGAAACAAATAGAAGATTCTTTACAAGAAGATAACAAAAAGGTTATATCTTTAAAATACGATATTCGCAAAGAAGAATATGATAAGAAACAAGCTAAAACATTGTTTACAACAAACGCTTTATTAAGAGCTACTGGTTTTCCAGAAATCAAGAATATGAAGGATTTACCATCAGATTTTGAACCATTAGATATATTCTTAATTGAGGCTGAAAGAATAGCTTTAGATTTAAAAGATTTATCTAAAAAATAACCTTTTAGGCTAAATCCTTTCTTTTGAATGGATTTAGCTTTTTTGTTTGTTAGATGCTTTTTTACCTTTAGCTTAATTGAGCTTAATTTGTTTTGTTTAATTTATCAAATAAAAGATTATTATAATTATGAGTCTTTGTGCAAATGTCTGAGTAAAATAAGAAGATTCATAATGATTTACTAATTACTCTATAGATTTCAATTTTTAGTTTTAAAAGAACACAAAGATTTGTGAAAGATCTTTAGGGTAAAACCACTAAGAGTCTTCATATTTTACCCACACATATGCACGATGACTCTTATTTTTGGATATTGATGAAAGGTAATCGTTTTATTTGGCGATAAATATTATGCAAAAATGCACTAATATTTTAAATTAGTATATTCTTGCATAATTTTGAGGAGGTTATTTATAAAGAAAGAAATAAGGCTTGAGCCATAAAATTTAAAATAAAGAATAAAATAAAGGCAAATAATACTCTGTTTTTACTCATGATTTTATATGGTTTCTTGTTAACTATAAATCTTGCAGCTCCATTTATTAAGAAATAACGACTAGCTAAATAAGAGAAAGAAATAATATTAATAAAAGTTGCAATAAAAATAACACCAAGAATACAACACAAAAAAATGTCTGCTAAAGTTGAAGTGTTATCAATATTTGCAGAGTCAAATATTATGGAGCTTATAAATATTACAAAAGAACTAATCATCATTGTATATGCATGAACTTTAACTCTTTTACAAGTATTGTATAGTCTTTCAAAAGATTCATGCAGATTAGTTTTACTAAATACCTGTATAAATTTATTAGCAATAAATAATGTCGGTATTGAAAAAGCTATCCATAAAACAAATTGAGAACCTAAAATGATTGTAGTTATTGAATCACTGTTTATTTTATACAATTGTCTTAATGAAAAACTAACAATAAACCAAATTATTAGTATACTATTATGATATTGAAAAGCCTTGCTTAATATGTTAAGTTCTGTATCAGGGATTGTTACAATTTCTTCATTGTTTTGTTGTGGGGGTGTTTGGGAGGTTGTATTAGAGGGAATGTGGTTGTTAATTTGAATGTTATTTAGGTTAGAACCACACTTTGGGCAAAATTTACCTGATGGTATTTCTGCACCACATTTACTGCAAATCATATTTTATCCTCTATTATTTTAAAAAAATAGCAGAGAAAACTGCTATTTTTTTAATATACGTTACTGATTATTCATGAAAAAGTCTAGTAAAATAATCTCTTACAATAGGAGTGCATTCACTACTTGAAATTTCTATTCTTTTCCAACCAATTTTTCTGTCAATAAAATGTGACAATTCAAAATTTAAGATATTACCCTTATAATCTTTTACCCATACAACAGCGTATCTATCTTCTTTTGTAAGAATAAACATTTCAAAACCACGTTGGTCGTAGTTTATATTAGGAGTTCTAAAGTTTATACCTTGCCCCCTAAAAGTTTTTTTTAGTTCTTTTATTTTTTGAGTAAATGCTTCTTTTTTAATCATGGTTATGTAATCCT
Source organism: Succinivibrionaceae bacterium (assembly GCA_051892875.1). Taxonomy (GTDB): domain Bacteria; phylum Pseudomonadota; class Gammaproteobacteria; order Enterobacterales; family Succinivibrionaceae; genus JBJFGR01. Next base: position 8,488 of record JBJFGR010000037.1, on the reverse strand, counting down.
TTAACTATAATACTTTCTTATAAAGTATTTATAGCTTACGTCCTTGTGCTATATAGTTAAACTATAAAATAAAAATAATTTTGCTATTCAGTTTTATACACCAATTTTTATATAGATTTTTTTGTTTGTAGCATTTAGAATTACTTTTTACTTATGATATGTTGCGTAATCTTTTATAGTAATAACTTATACTCATATAAAATGAAATATAAGAATTTAATAATTATGTTTGAATTATGGTGTATTATACACATTTTTTTATAATCATTATATGTTTGGTTGTTTAAAATGTGCTTTAATTCTAAAAAATGTCATGATTATTTATTTGTATATTCGTAGAATTATCCGTTTCTTTGTAAAATACAAGTGATCTATATTGCTAGTTAGGAGCTATAAAAAACATAAAATTATATAAATAGTTAAAAATTACAATTTTTTACCTAATTCTTGCTTCATAATTGTAGGTTGCAACTATACCATTTATTACAAAATCAGATGACATAGTTGTTATTCCCATAGGTTTAAGTTGAATCCTCGTCCTGTACATTTTCATTCATAGACTTGAGCTTTTTGTGTTAAATCATTTTTCAGTGTGCTAGAACTATTGCAGAGTTTTGACTTTATAGGAATTTTATAAGCTTCTTGATGTCCATTATTTGTTATATAACCTTTGTCTCAACATCTATATAACAAATTACTGGTACATTTTTAGGTCTTTTTACGCAAAATAAGTAAGTTTTAAAAAAAATAAAGAATTAACACTATATAAGTTATATCAATAATTAGCGGTAACATAGACAAAATCATTAACACAACAAAAAACAGTGTTATAATTTGTAACATTGGTAATAAACAAAGGATAATAGCAATGAGTACTGTACGAAAGGAAAAAAGACGTTTAGATTATAAAGCTCCAGATTTTACAATAACAGATGTAGATTTAACTCTATTTCTTGATATGAATGCTACTAAAGTAATTAGCGTAACAAAAGTAAAAAGATTAACAGATGATTTATCAGTGCCTCTAGTTTTAGATGGTGATTCCTTAAAACTATTAAAAGTGTTGGTAAATGGAAATGAATATCCATTTGTTGAAACACCAGATTCATTAACACTCTCCAATCTTCCAAGTGAATTTGAATTAACTATTGAAACAGAAATTTCTCCTATTGCTAATTCTGCATTAATGGGATTATACGTTTCTGACGGAAAGTTTTGTACTCAATGTGAACCAGAAGGTTTTAGAAGAATTACTTTTTTTCTAGATCATCCTGATGTATTGGCAAAATACACAACTCATATAATTGCTAAAGATGGTGAGTATCCTTATATGTTATCTAATGGTAACATGATTAAAGATGTTACTGAAAATGGTATGAGAACTGTAACATGGCAAGATCCTTTTCCAAAACCTAGTTATTTGTTTGCTCTGGTAGCAGGTGATTTCGATGAACTAACCAGAGTATTTACTACAAAAAGTGGTAAAAATGTGGATGTTCACTTATTTGTAGATAAAGGTATGAAAGATCGTGGTGAGTGGGCTATTGAATCTATATTAAAATCAATGAAATGGGATGAAAATCGTTTTGATTTAGAATATGATTTAAATAATTTTATGGTTGTGGCTGTCGATTTTTTCAACGCTGGTGCTATGGAAAACAAGGGTTTGAACATATTTAATTCAAAGTTTGTTTTAGCTGATGCAGAAAGTGCTACAGATAATGATATTGAAAATGTTTTATCAGTTATAGGTCATGAATATTTTCATAATTGGACAGGTGACAGAGTTACTTGTAGAGATTGGTTTCAATTAAGTTTAAAGGAAGGTTTAACTGTATTTAGAGACCAGGAGTTTTCAAGTGATTTATGTTGTCGTCCGATAGAAAGAATTAAAGCAGTTAACGTTATTAGAGGCCCTCAATTTGCAGAAGATGCAAGTCCTATGGCCCATCCTATCAGACCTGATTTTGTGATGGAAATGAATAACTTTTATTCTGTAACAGTTTATGATAAAGGTGCGGAAGTTATTCGTATGATTCATACAATTTTAGGAGAAGAAAAATTCCAAAAAGGTATGAAATTATATTTTAAGAGACATGATGGTAAAGCAGTTACATGTGAAGATTTTGTGACAAGTATGGAAGATGCTTCAGGTATTAGTTTAAATCAATTCCGTAATTGGTACTCACAAGCAGGAACTCCTGAGGTTAATATTGATATGTGTTATACCTCAAGTACAAAGCAATTATCAATTACTTTAAAACAAAGTACTCCTGCTACACCAAATCAAGAGCATAAAAAACCTTTTGTAATACCTGTAAGTTTAGCTTTTTATGATGATACAGGTGTTAAATTACCATTAAAGAGTGATAATAAGATAGTAAATTCAGTGCAGTTATTAACAAAGGAAGAAGAAACTTGGGTATTTGATGAGTTAGAAACAAAACCAATTGTTGCTTTATTTCAAAATTTCAGTGCGCCAATTAAGTATGAATATGCTTATACAGAAGAAGAACTTATTTCTTTATTAAAATATGCTGATGATGCTATTGTAAGATACGATGCAATACAACGTTTAATAAATGATTATGTTAAAAAGAATGTATTAAATATTCAGAAAAAAGGTTCAATTTCAAAACCTTCTACAATTGTTTCTGCATTCAAGTATATATTAAGTGATAGAAATATATCCTCTCGTTTTGCTGCATTTTTATTAAATATACCAAGTATTGCAACTTTAATGGAATTGTTTAAATCTATAGATTTAGATGCTATTGAGCAAGTAAGAACAAGTTTGGTAAATTCAATAAGTTTAGAATTAAAACAAGAATTTAAGAGTTTATATATGGATTTATATGAACAATATTCAGAACGTATAAATTCACAAACTCCTTATGAATGTACTGAAGAACAGATAGGATTAAGATCTTTATCAAATGTAGCATTAGGTTATTACGTAAAGAGTCTTGTTTTAGAAGACAATTTAACAGAAGGCGATAATGTAGTATTGGCACATTATAACCTTGCTGATAACATGACTGATACCTTAACAGCTATGAATATAGCAACTCTAAATGGTTTAAATTGTCAAAATGAAATCTTAGCTAAATTTGAAGCTAAGTGGGAAAATAATCCTTTGGTTTTTGATAATTATTTCCGTGCAGTAAGTTTGGCGCCATTACCAAATACCTTATCAAGGGTTAAAGATTTATTAAAGCATAAATGTTTTGATATAAATAACCCTAATAGAGTTAGAGCTTTAGTTGGTACATTTGTAATGGCAAACCCTATTTGTTTTAATAAAAAAGATGGATCGGGATATGAATTTTTAACAAGTATTTTAAAACAGTTAAATAGCTCAAATCCTCATGTGGCAGCAAGAATTATGACACCAATGATTAGTTTAAATCGTTTGGATAGTACTCGAAAAGATTTGATTACAAAATGTTTTAAAGATTTACTATCAATGTCAAATCTAAGTGATTCAATTTATGAAAAGATTGATAAGGCATTAAAATAATAATGAATAAAGTGTTTTATTTTAGCATTTCATTAACATCTGACGAAGTTCTTGCCATTTATAGAGGTGTGATAAGAAGAATAATGGTAATAACTGATTCAGGGTTAAGGTTAGAGATATCTGCAAACCATTTTAAGTCTTTTACCACAAGAGAAGGCATAAAAGGGCGGTTTAAGTTAGTGCTAAGTGAAACAAATGCATTTGTATCAATTAGTAAAGTATAGCATATAAAAGATGGTTCTCTTGAGTATGCAGATATAATATTGATCACATTCTACTTTAAATATGATTGAGCCTGTATTGTACAGGACTCAATCAATATAAAGAGTCAAGTATAAATAGTTAATAATTACAATCTTTTTACCTAGTATTCTCTTATGTAGCCTAAAAAGGTAAATGAATACTATGATTGATATAGCAATGAGCATAGATACAGAGGTATATGTTATATAGCACCAAACAACTGTTATAAAGGCTTAGGTTCATCAATAATGGAACATAGAAATCAAGCAATTAAAGAGTTTTACTCAACTTATTTTGAACAAGAAAAGCTAATAAAATCCACTAGAAAATGTTTACTTGGGAAATACCAAAAAGTGTAATAGTAATACCATTTTATACGAAAAGAGCAAGGCTAAAGAAGTTTAATATATCACAAACTAATTGTGCAGTAACTCAGTAACTAGAAGAGTTTTAATTAAAGATATTAATTTAAAAATTCTAGTTCAGACCTTGAAATTCAAGTTATTAATTGTCTATTGGCACAAATATAAGTTTATAGTATAATGACCACAGATTATTCTTGTAGGTAAATAGCTACTGATGTAAAAATTTATATTTAGATAGAATATGATAAGTAGCAGTCTATTTCATTTGTTAAGCTAGTAATGTAAGTTTAAAAAAATTAAAACTAAAATAATATATGTTATTTTAGTTTGAGTTTAATGAATAGGGGAATTAAATACAGATTATATCCCACCTAAGAATAAGAATCATTGAAGCCAAAGCTTCGTGTGTTGTTCATACTCAAATGAATGTCACATTCATATTTATAATATTACATATAAGAGGCGAAACAGAAGATATGTTTTATTCTTTATATCAAGGTTGTGTAAGACCTTTAATTTTCAAACTTAATCCTGAAATAGCTCATAATTTGATAATGAAATCAATGCATATAGCTTCTGGTTACGCATTTGCAACAAAATTAATATCTCAAAAAGTTGAACAACGACCTTGCAGAGTGATGGGAATTGATTTTCCGAATCCTGTAGGATTGGCAGCTGGATTGGATAAAGACGGTGAGGCAATAGATGCTTTTGCTGCTTTAGGATTTGGTTTTATAGAAGTTGGAACTGTAACACCTAAACCTCAACCAGGCAATGATAAGCCTCGTTTATTCAGAGTAATACCTGCAGAAGGTATAATCAATAGAATGGGGTTTAATAATAAAGGTGTCGATAATTTAATTGAAAATATTAAAAAAAGTCGATATAAGGGTGTTTTAGGGATAAATATAGGTAAGAATAAGGTTACACCTTTAGAAGATAGTGTAAATGATTATTTATACTGTTTAGATAAGGTTTATAACTATGCCTCTTATGTGACAGTGAATATATCTTCACCAAATACACCAAATTTAAGAAAATTGCAATTAGGTAGTGCTTTAGAAGAATTGGTAGTTGCTTTGAAAAAACGCCAAAGTGAGTTATCAAAACAATATAATAAATATGTACCAATTGCCATAAAAATAGCACCTGATTTGAATGATGAAGAAATTAAAAATATCTGCGATATTTTTATTAGAAATAAGGTTGATGGTATTATTGCTACCAACACAACTTTAGATAGAGAAATGATTAATGACATGCCTCATGTGACAGAAGCAGGTGGATTGAGTGGACGTCCTGTATTTGAAAAAAGTACAGAAGTGTTAAAAAAGATTAATAATATTATTGATGGAAGAATTCCTATAATTGGGGTAGGTGGAATAGATTCACCATTATCTGCTAAATTAAAATTTGAAAATGGGGCTTCTCTTATTCAAATTTACTCTAGTTTTATATATAAAGGACCAGAAATAATTAAAGAAATTGTGAAATACTTATAAAATTAAGAAAACATCTTATTTAAATTTAAATAAATTTATTGTAAATTTTTTAAATTATTATTAAACTCACTGTATATCTGATATTTAATTTAAATAAATCGTGCACAGTGAGTTTTTTTATGGGTAGTTCTAAAGTATGTAAACCAGAGTCGTGGTATTGGTTATACGACACATTAAGTAAGAGACTTGGTGTTGTATGTTTAACAACCGATAATCAATGGCATCGTGGTAATACTGTAATGTCTGGAGCTACTATAGAAAGATCACTCGTTGAAAAACATATTGTTACTAAAGAGAAAGGTATTGAATATGTTAAGTTTACAGAAGAAGATGCACAATTATATAAAGAAGTTTATGATAGAATAACAGATTTAAATTTTGATTCTGCACAACGATTTATGACTGCTATAAATGCTGCGTGTATAGCTAGATTTCATAGAGAATTACCATGTCAGGATAGTTTCTTTAAGAAGCTATATAATGGAAACAGAAAGAATATAGATATAGGTGAAATCTTAATTGCTGCAACAAGTGTTTTAAATCAGCAGGGTAATTATAGCGAATTAGACGTTATTGTAGTTGAAAAGAATGATGAAGACCAGACGTTTTATGGAATGGTAATGAATACAGCAACAGTAAAGGTTAATGATACTGTTTCTTATAAGTGTGGTCAGTATTTAAAATTAAGATATTCTCAGGTTTTAAGGATGTCGGATTTAACGACACCTAGGATGGTTAAAACTCTCAATATAGCTTAGGCTAATCTTTGCACCCTTGCTAGTTAAGCAAGGGTTTTTTTATGCTTAATATCTTGAATAAGCAAACTATCGTTTTATTAGTATTTAGTAATATTCGTAGAAACATGTAATAAGTAAGAGTAATGCCTATATCAAACCAATAGAGTGTAACAAGATTGGGGATAATTACAAAAGAGGTGTAGTATATTCTTTAAAGTTAAAACAAAGATTTAAAAACAAAAAAATGTAATTACACTGTAAGTTACATTTATATTACACATGTAAATAATCTCAAAAAAAGGTAAAAAAATAGTAAGAAAACTTCTTGAATCCCAAAATAGAAAAAATAAATTTATATTAAATTAATCATAGATATTTATATGATTATTTAAATAAAGATATGTTTTTATAATTTGAATTAAATTAATGTTTAAATAAGAATTTGAATAAGAGATATTTTTTATAAATTGTTTTATTTAAAAATTATTTAATTTTAATATTAAATAAATGTAAATTACGCGAATTTTAAAGTTAAATAAAAATATCATTTTAAATAAGAAATTTGATTGTTATTTAATGCTAAATATTAATAATTACACTTGCGATGAACTGTTATAAAATAAAGAATTTTTATAAATTAATAATATTGGGTTACAAATTATAAAAAACATTAATCATAAATAATTATCTTACATTAATATAAATTAATATTTTTGTATAGCGATATTAATTTTATATTTTGAATTCTTTTTTGTTTGTAGATTGTATTTTTGAAGAGGGGAAAGGAAAATTTTTTATTATTATAGTTTATTTATGTTCTTTAAAAAGTCTAGAATTTTATTATTTATGCTTGTATTATTTTTATAAATGGTAAATTTAAAAAAAATGATAGATAAGATGATTAATAACGAATAAAGCTCATTAGAGGCCTTCTTTGGAGTTTTTTGATAAATTATAAGGGAGGTTTATAGGAACGCGTTTTTACACGTTTTTGGAAGGTTTTAGATTATTCTGTTTTAAAAAAATTAGTTAGATATTATAAAATATCACACTATTGTTTATAGAGTCTTTTTGTTTTTATTGTTTACAAAAGAAAAGCGAAATTCCTTTGGTGATTTATGAGTTATCGTCATAACGTAAGAACATAACTCTTTCGATTTTGTTAAAACCACAAGTTCTGAGGTTTGTTTAGTTGCCAATTAATTCCTCCAAATATTCAGCAGACCTTTCGGTCTGCAGTGATTAGCCTGTTAAAGCAGGCTGAGATTGCGACAGGAAGCTGTCGTATTGGGTGATTCCAGATTCACCCACAAAACCGCACGCACAGTGCCGTTACCGAAATCGACGCCGAAGCCGCCACCAACAACTTTCATCATCTCTTTTATATACACTATTACTCACTGCATATTCCGTTGGCTTACATTGGCGTTCTTCATCGTTTCTAAAATATTTTTTAACTTCGTCAATACTAAGTAAAAATACCTTGTCTTTGGTATCATTTCCTCCAGTTGTTCCGTATACAGCATTGTCATTATTTGTAATATTAGTCAATTGTATTTCTTTTTGTTTATTTTTTGAAAATGCATTGTTTATAAACTCATTATTTAACCATTTTCTAAGGTCGCAATTCTCCCAGGTTATATTTGTACGTACATGGTGGTATTGCTTGAAATCTAAAGCATACTTAGAAAGTAATAATGCTCTTTTACCTTCTTCTACATTTAAAACCAGCTGTCAATGCTTTCCTAGTTTGTCCAAAAATCTACTCATAAGATTATCAAAATAACATTGGTTTTTGATTACTAAATTGTTATTTAATTAACTCACAATATTTTCATTTATGTAGATTTTTTAAATTTTCCATCATTTGCTCAGAAAAATTTCCAAGTAGTTGCTAATAATAATGTTCATTATGCAGTTCATTATTTTGAATAATTTTTTGATATCCAATATTATCCTGTTTTTATAATATCAAATATTGTCAATATGCACTGATACAAAAGAATGCCTTGAGTTGTTTTATTGATTTTGGTATACGAATAACAGATAAGGAGAATAAGGAAAATCTCTTCAGTCTTTTGTAAGAAGTTGTTGCTTTTTACCTTAACAGTAAAGAAAGAC
>JBJFGR010000036.1:0-18662 GCA_051892875.1 Succinivibrionaceae bacterium | reverse complement strand
TTGTATATGCCATAGATCACCTCGTTGGGTGTCCAGGATTATGTCCGCATCCCCTGGTGTAATATAAAGTGTGTATTTAGTATCAACTCTGACTATCGCACTTTATTTTTATTATTCACGATCATGATGACTTTTTTCTATTTGTTGAATTGCCGTGTCAAAACCTTGTTTCCAACCTCTTCTAACTTCGTTATTAATGCTCTCGTATTTTGATTCATCAACAAATCTTATGGTATCACTAAATTTTGCTTCATTTCCTAGAAGAGCTACCCATTTTGGATTATATTTTCTTTCTGAGATTTTATCCCATTCTAATACTTTATCCATTACATCTTTTAATAAAGAAGGATTTTCGTACGCGAATTTACCTATATATTGCCCGTGTTGAATACTTAGTTCAGTTACAGCTTTTTGAACACTTTTATCTAACGACTTATTCGCATCTGATCTTGCTCTTAATTGCGCAGTATAATACCAAAACATACCTACATCTCGATGTCCTGCTAAAAATACTTGCTCTGCATATACAAACAAAATTGGTGGCTCAAAGTTGTTTGGATCATTCATAACTTCTTTTATGGTATCAATATCACTTCCCAATATTTTTTTCTTATAATTTTCAATTCTTTCAAAATTTAAATCTCTATATTCACCTTTATACTCATTTAGAGATGTATAAATTTCACTATTCAAAGAAGATTTTGAACGATCTGTTTCAATTATATTACCATCTTTATCTACAGTAACACATCCCATTAATGATAGATATGAAACAATAACTAATGTGTATTTAAAAAATTTGAACATCATAAAAAACCAATAAAATTAACAATATATTAATAACTTTTCTGTCCTTATTTTAAACAAATAATTATACAATGTCTTTTAAATTTTTTATAAATAGATGTATAAGCAAATTGGTAGTAAAATATATTGCCATTTTCAATTTTAAAAGAAGGTAAATATGAATAAATATAATGTTTTATTACTATGCGGTGGTGATAGTTCAGAACATGAAGTATCGCTAATTAGTGCTAATTTTATTGAAAGTACGCTAAAAGATGAAGTTAATATTTACAAAGTAATAGTGCATAAAAAATACTGGGAATACACAGATAATATAAAGTGTTTTTTAAACAATAATTCAGAACTTGTGTGTTTAAATAATAAGATTAAAATTGATTATGTTATTCCTTGCATCCATGGACATCCAGGAGAAACAGGTGATATTCAATCTTTCCTAGAAATACTGAATTTACCATACTTAGGGTGTAAATCAGAAGCATGTCAAAGCTGTTTCAATAAAGTTACCACTAAATTATGGCTGACAGCTATTGGTATTCCAAATACAGAATTCACATTTATTAGCAAAAATAGTTATGAAGCTAATATACATAAATGTATAAATTTTTTCAATACACACAAAAATGTTTTTGTAAAAGCTGCATCTCAAGGTTCTTCTATTGGTTGTTTTCATGTGAGTAATATAGACAAACTTGTTAGTACAATACACAATGCTTTTAAATATAGTGATGATGTGCTGATAGAAAAATCTGAAGAACCTAGAGAATTAGAAGTAGCCGCATACGAATATAAAAATCAAATAATTATAACTAAACCTGGTGAAATAATTACTCCTTCTAATAAATTTTATACATATGAAGAAAAATACAATAATACATCAAATTCTCGCACAAATACTTGTGCTGATTTAGATGAAACAACATCTAATAAAATTATCGAATATGCACACCAAGCATTCGTAAATTTAAAGTTACGCGATTTATCTAGAATAGATTTTTTCCTAACAAAGGATAATAGAATATTACTAAACGAAATAAATACCTTCCCTGGTATGACTCCTATATCAATGTTCCCTAAAATGTTAGAGCACCATGGAGAGAATATGAAGGACTTTTTCATAGACAGGATAAAACATGCTTTAAACTGACGCTAACCCACGGTAACCCCGTGGGCAATTTTTAAAAATTTAGTTAATTACATTAAGATTCAATTTCTTTTAGAAATCTACTCGGTTTACAGAGAATAATACTTCTGTCATAAGCATATCTGTATTTACAATGAGATAAAAATAATTTGTTTTTAGCCCTCGTTATACCCACATAAGCTATTCGCCTTTCTTCATCAATATCCTCGGGTGTTACACCATTCTCTTGTAATGAACGATAATGAGGCATTATCCCCTCTTCCATGCCTATAATAAAAACTATTTGATATTCCAATCCTTTAGATGCATGAATAGTCATTATACTTACACTCTCATCCTTAGATTCTAAAAGATTATCACTACTTGACAATAATTGGATATCTGACATATATTGCAACAAAAAATTATGAATATTTTTAACTTTATTGTTTTCATATACTGTAGTAATTTCATCAATTAACTCATAAACATTATCACATCTATTTAGTTCAGTTTTGTTATTTTTTAGATCTTTTAACTCGTAATAATTTTTTAAATTTGAATTCTCCCAAACTTGTTCTAAAAATAAAGGCATAGTACTATCTTTATTTCCAAGCATTAATCGTAAAGATTCAATTATATTTATAAAACTATCAAACCTCTTATTAGGTTTCTTTTTATTAATTAAAACTAATGAATCGTATAAACTTATATTTTCTTCATGTGAAATAAGTTGTAGTTTATTTAATGTTGAACTCCCAATCTTTCTAGATGGAACATTCACAATTCTATTGAATGCTAAATCATCATTCGTATTGATAGCTAATCTTATATATGACAAATAATTTTTAATTTCTTCTCTTTCATAAAATTTAAGACCACCATATATCTTATAGTTTACAAAATTCTCGTTAAAAGCATTTTCAATATAATGGGACAAATTACTTGCTCTATACAATACCGCAAAATTTGAAAGACTTATGCCTTTGCTTTTCGATAAATTTTTAATAGTTGATGCAACATATTGAGCTTCTGAATATGGATCACTATTTTCAACAATCGTAACTTTACTTGAATTATTTTGATTACAAGAAACAAGTATTTTATTAGTTAATCTTTTTGAATTATTATTAATTAACTTATTAGCAATATTTAGTATTGGTTTTGTTGAGCGATAATTTTTAAATAAAGTTCCCACAAAAACATCTTTAAACTCATTTTTGAATTTAAACATATTTTCTATTTGTGCTCCGCGCCATCCATAGATAGATTGATCATCATCTCCTACAATAAGAACATTATTTAAATCTCCTGAAAAGCTTTTTATTATACTATATTGCAAAGCATTAGTATCTTGAAATTCATCAATCAATATTTCTCTATATCTAGATGATAAAATATCTTTTACATGAGGATATTCTTTAATAATCTCATATGTTCTCAGTAAAATTTCAGAAAAATCAACACTATTATGTTTTCTACATTCTGTTTCATATAAACTGTATATATCATTAAAATGAGCAATACGACTGGTATTTTTATTCACTTCTAGATTATTAGGTCTTATACCTTTTTCTTTATAAAACGAAATTAAATCCAAAACATTTTTAAACTCATCTCTTTCAAAATTTAAGTTGAGATTTTTAATTACATCCTTAAGAATAAGCATTTGCTCGTTCGCATCAATAACTATAAAATTTTTATCTAATTTTGCTTCTTTATAAAAAAACCTTAAGATTTTTAAACAAAAAGCATGAAAAGTTAATATTGTTAAGTCATCGATATCAAATTCATTTGAGTACTTTTCTATTCGATATCTTATTTCTTTTGTAGCTTTATTTGTAAAAGTTAGGGCAACAATATTGCGTGGTGGTATCTTATAATGATTTAATAGGTATACAATTCTCGCTATTAATAGTGTGGTTTTTCCTGTACCAGCACCAGCAACTACCATTATATTTGAGCATTTACGAGTAACAATACCTAACTGCTCTTCATTTAAACTATTTAACAAACTTTGCATAACTCTTCACCTAAAAATCTCTGTTAACTCACTTATTTTATCTATACATATGTTAGGAATTATTTTTAAACTTTGTGATTTATTTATATATTGTTGCTGAAAAATTACGCTTGCACCAAACGACTTTGCTCCATACACATCAGTAATAGGATCATCACCTATATGACATAATTCATATGGTTTTATATTATACAATTTGCAAACAATGTAAAACATATCTTTATGAGGTTTACATAATTGGTTTATATTAGCAAAAAACACACCACTAAAATATTCGTATAAAATAGTTTTTTTTATATCTAAGTTTCCATTTGTTATTGCGACTAACAAATATTTTTTTGATAATTTTTCTAAAGTAACCAATGTTTCACGTGAAACATTAATTACGGATCTTTCCTTTATAAATAAATTAACTAGTTCTTGTGAAATTATTGAAGACAAATTATGATTATAATTAGAAAAATATTCTAACATATGCTTTAGTATAAAATACCTACATAAAGAAACATCACTCAATAACCAAGGAAAATTATTACAAAAATCATTTTTTATTATTTGATAATATTTTTTTAAATAATCAACCGTAGTTTGAGAAATATAGTGTTCAAAAATATAATTAAATACAAAATCTTCAGCTCTTTCAACATTTCCTTTGTTATCATATAATGTATCATCTAAATCAAAGGATATACATTTTACTTTTGGTATTTTTTCATAAATTATCATTTAGTATTTTTATCTTTTGTTAAAGGATGTGCATTTTGATATTCTTTTTTTATTTTATTAACATCTAAATGCAAATAAACTTGCGTAGACGCTAAAGATGAATGCCCTAATAACTCTTGAACAATCCTTAAATCGGTACTATTAGATAACAATTCTGTTGCAAAAGAGTGTCTTAATTTATGTGGAGTTAAACCTTTTGGTATCTCTGGTGACGAATTTTTTAAACATACTTTTTTCATCATTAACTGAATAGCCCTAGTACTTAACTTTGCGCCAAACTTATTAATGAATAAATTATCAGCTTTTGGATTAAAAAACTGTCTCACATCCATCCATTTCTGTATAGACTCTTTTGCATATAAACCAAAAGGTACTATTCGTTCTTTATTACCTTTTCCAACAATACGTATTTCATTTAAATCAAAATCTATATCAGAGATCTTTATGGAAACTAATTCAGAAACACGAATACCACATGAATATAATACTTCTAATATAGCATTATCCCTATAATCATTAAAAGTTGGATTTGAAGGTAATTCAATTAATTTTTTAAAAGCGTCATTAGAAATATATTTTGGCAAATAGACTGAAAATTTTGGTGTTTTTATATTAGCAATAGGATTCTCATTTAATATTTTATAATCACACATATACTTATAAAAACTTTTTAATGTACTTAGTGTATGTGCTTTTGTTCTATTTGATAAACCTTCATTATTTAAATTATTTTTTGATCCATCAACCCTTTCAATATTACGTATTAACAATTTAAAATCTTCAGATGATAATTCATCCCACCCTTTTAACAAAGGTTTAGTTTTTTGAAAAAAAGAAATTACTCTAAAAAGAACCCTTTGATAGGTCTTTATAGTGAATTCACTGTAGTTTTTCTGATTCTTTAAGTAAGTTAAAAAATCTACAACTTTATCTTTTAATAAATTATCATCCATTTACTTGTTTTATATTTCTATAACCCCATCATAAACTAGTTCAGCAGGCCCAGTCATCATAACTGATTCATTTTCATTAGCCCATTTTATATGTAAATCGCCACCAGGTAAATGAACCAAAACAGGAGAAACTAATTTTCCTTGATCAATACCGACAACAGTTGCTGCACACGCTCCAGTTCCACAAGCTAATGTTTCTGCTGCACCACGTTCATATACTCTCAAAAAAATTTCATGTTGATCTACTATTTGCATAAAACCAACATTAACTCTTTGAGGAAATCTTTGATGATTTTCTATTGATGCCCCTATTGAGGCTACGTCAGTATTTTTTACATTATCAACTTCAATAACACAATGAGGGTTTCCCATGGACACACAACCACATAAGAAAGTACCATGTTCACTCTGAAGTATGTATGTTTTTTCTTTTTTTGGTGCTTTAAAAGGTAACGATTCAGGTTCAAATTTTGGTTTTCCCATATTTACAGTTATTAAACAATCATCTGTTACAGTTAAAATTATCTTTCCACTAACAGTCGAAACATTGATTTCTTTTTTATTTATTAACCCTTTTAAAAGAACGAATTTAGCAAAGCAACGAGCACCATTACCACATTGCTGAACTTCAGAACCATCAGCATTAAATATGCGATAATGGAAATCTATATTGGGATCATATGGAGGTTCTACAATTAGCAATTGATCAAAACCTATACCAAAATGGCGATCAGAAAGTTGTTTAATTTTATTTTGAGATAAATAAAACTTTTGAGTAACTGCATCAATAACAACAAAGTCATTACCTAATCCATGCATTTTTGAGAATTTAATAAACATGAAACTAAACCCTATGTTCTCCCTGCCATAATTGTTCTATAGTTTCTCTATCTCTAATTACAGTAACATTATCATTATCTACCATAACTTCAGCAGCTCTTGGTCTTGAATTGTAATTAGAAGACATAGAGAAGCCATACGCCCCAGCTCCTGATTGAATCAGGTACTCACCTTCTTTCACAGATAATTCTCGTTCTTTTCCTAAAAAATCACCTGTTTCACATATAGGACCTACAATATTATAAATTTTCTTAGGTTCTTCTGAATTTTTATATACTGTTTCAATATTCATCCATGCACTGTATAAAGATGGTCTAATCATATCATTCATAGCAGCATCTACTATACAGAAATTAGTTGTTTCACCTTCTTTGATATACTCAACTTTAGTTATCAAATAGCCTGCATTTGCTACCATTGAACGACCAGGTTCACATATTAACTTTAATTTTAAATCTTTTAATTTATCTTTGATTACATTCATATATTCACATGGTGTTGGAGGAATCTCATCTTTATAATCAACCCCTAATCCCCCTCCAACATCAATGTGATGCAATTTTATTCCTATATTTTCTAACTTTTTAATCAAAATTAATAATCTATCAAGAGCATCTGCAAATGGTGCTAATGAAGTAAGTTGTGATCCAATATGACAATCTATACCTTTGATTTCTATATTTTCTAAATTATTACAAGCAACATATAGTTCGTATGCTTTATCTACTGTAATACCAAACTTATTACTCTTTAAACCTGTTGAAATGTAAGGATGAGTACCAGCATCAACATCTGGATTAACTCTTATTGAAATTGGTGCTTTAACACCTTTTTTTTTGGCTACTTCATTTATTCTATATAATTCAGATTCTGATTCCACATTAAAACATAAAATTTCTTTATCAAGTGCATATTCAATTTCATCAACTCTTTTCGCTACTCCAGAATAAACAACTTTTTTAGGATCGCCTCCTGCTTGTATAACTCGAGCAAGCTCTCCTTTTGACACAATATCAAATCCTGCACCTTTTTCTGATAAAATTTGTAAAATAGCAATATTTGAATTAGCCTTTACAGCATAACATATTAAATGATCAATACCCTCTGCAGAATTATTATAACTATCAAAATTCTTTAAAATATCATTCTTTGAATATACGTATAATGGTGTACCATAATTATTTGCTAAAAAATCACACTTCACATTTTCAATACAACATACACCACTACTATCAATCTTACAAAAACTCATATATACCTCACTACTTTTCATTAAAAACTTTTTCTGTGCTTTGTTCTTCTCTATCTATATACAAATCACCTTTCAAACCACATCCTGTAAAAAATATTACAGTCACAACACTAAAAATTATAATTTTACACATTATCATTATTCTCTATATGATTAAAGGGCTAATTGTATTTTTTTTCAAATCTACGTAAAAAAATTGTGGTAAATTAAAATACTGTTTGTATTTTATATTCTTTGCTATTTCAATATCAATAACTTTTGAATAATGTAAGTTGATATTTTGAATTAATGAAGAAATAAAACCATTATAATGAACAATTTTTATATCTAGTTTATCATCAACTTCATAGATAAAATATTCATTAAAATTTTCTTTTATAAAAAAATATTGTATACAACCATACATAATATTTTCATCTATTATCGTTGGTATTTTTAAAGAATTACCTAAATATTCTTTGTTTTCCTTTGTACCTACAGTTATACTTCTTCTATTTATATTTATAAAATTTTCACTATTTTCAATTACTAATAAAAAACTATCATTTGTTCTTGATTTTAAACTATTCAAACATCTATTAACAATATTTAGGAATTGCTGTTGAATTAAAACTTGCATATGACAACTCAACACTTCACACTCTATTTCCTCTGTGAATCTGCACCCAGCTGAAAAAAATGTTCCTAAATCTCTTAAAAAATTAACAAAACAATCTACACCTTCGTATGATTTACAAATAACTTCATTCCATGTATTCGTTAAAACTATAGTTATAGAACCTATCATACTTTTATTAAAAGGTTTTAAAGAAAATATGTTAACATTAGGAGTTTCTCTACCTATATGTACATAATTTTCATAATTAGTAGGATCATTCAATAAATTAATATAAACAATACTCTTTTTTATTAAAGCGGGTTTTAATAATGTATCATTTGTAAAAGGAATCTTATAAGAACAAAATTTTTTTTGCAAACTATTTAAAAATACATTAATTTTCTCATTATCAGTACCTTTGTAATTATACAAAAATAAATTTGTTTTAGGCTCAATAACTCCATTAAAAAACAAAGAAACAATGGCTATTGACAAGTTTTCAAAATAAGCAATAGGTTTTGCACCTAGCAATAATGTCGCATCAAAACCTTGTTTATATACATAACAACCGTTTTTGCATACATTTGAATTTAATACATTTATAAATGAAACAGTTCCTTCGTATGGTTTATCTGTTTTTTCTAAAGTATAAAGTTCTATTTTTCCACTAAATTTATCAAACTTAGAGTATAATTTTCTACTTAAAACACTCATATCCTGAAAATTTATCGTGTCAGAAATATTATTCTTAACCCCAAAAGATAACAATTCTTTATAACTCTGCATAAGTGCATTAAATATAGAGTAATACATATTTCTGAGTCTTAATATATTTTTTCTTTGATTTATTTTTTCAATATACTCATGAGTCCATTTCCAATTTTTTAATAAATTTTGAATAAAATTCTTTCTTTTCTTAGCTACATGATAATTATCTATTCTAGATATTCCATCTGAAATTTTTCTATAAAAACAAAAATTCAATAGATCTATTCTCGATTGATCATTTCTGCTTTTTAAATAGCTATAAATTGATTTGTAAATAACATAATAAGAGTCACAATTTAAACCGAACTCATCATTTTCATGAAAATACTTTTTAATTTTAATTGAAATAAGTTCAGTATTAGGATATTCAGAACTATACATTTCCATTAAAAGAATCTTTATTACAGCTTTAAATGGAGCGTCTGTACCCTTATATAGTAGCCATAACGCTGAACCATAGTATTCACCCGTCGGTATATTAGAAACACATCCAAAATCAATCCATTCATTCCTATTAAGAATTTTATTAGCAAATAACTTTTCGGTATAATCCTCATAATCAGATTCATGTAAAGATGGAACAACCATCCATAAAAGTTTTTTACCACACAAATAAATAACACTTCTATAAAACTCATCTAATAAAAACAGATGTTGAGCACTACCACAATTTTCGGAATCAACTTTTTCATACATTGGCTCTTTGAATTTGCTATCCTTTACGATAAAAAAATTTATTTCCATATTGTACTGTTTTAGAGCCATTAATTTAATTGCTAAACATTTTTTTTCTAGTAAGGAAATTTTTTCTTCCGTCATACTTTTTGAGACACATAACCAATAATCAATATCTGAAAAAGGTCCTTGACCAACAGAAGAAGTACTCCCCATACAAAACAATGATTCCAACTGACCATGATTTACCAAACCACTACTAGGAATATTTTTAAATGTAAATGATGATAATATATCTAAAATCTGAATTTGCTCATCATTAGGTGAAAAACAAACAAACCCTGAAGGGACACCATCGCCTACATAACAGGGTAAAGAAGAATGATTAAAATGCAATAACAAAGGAACAGACTTAAAAAGAAGTTTTCCTTTTTCTGACATCATATCCAAAGATAATTGAATTCTTTCAGAATTCATTGATAAATATCTTCTTTCTAAAAGTAATATATTGGAATTCAAAATAAAAGTCCTAATTATTCAATTCTATTTACTTTCATAAAAGACAAAAATCTATTAGACAAACCTATTTCATTACAGGAATTTGCAAAAAATGCTAAATCTATTAAATCTTCATTTGATAACAAATGCAAAGATTCTTTATCAGCTAAAAATTCTAAATGTTTACTTTGTATTGTTTTTTGTGACAAATAGTCCATTGTTACAAGTATTCTTATTATTTTAATTTTTTCTATTTTGCTTATATCTTCAAGTAATAATTTCTCAAAAAAATCGTATAGAGTTAATGAATAACTAGTCCATATACCTAAATATTTAATATAAGAAATATCTTTTGAAATTTTACTTTTTATTTTAGCAATAAGTTTTTCTGCTATACGAAATTCTCCTAATTTATTGTATTGATTGGCGATTGCAACAAGAACATAATCACTGTGTCTAATATCATTTTGCAATTCATTACAAAAACTCTTTAACACGCTTACATCAGAGATTTCTAATATTGTATTTTGTATAGGTTTGATAATATACTTAAAATAATCATCATCATTTAATAAATTATATCTAATAAATAGTTTTCTATTTTTTATGATATCATCATAATGAATAGATGATATACAAGATTTATAAAATAAACCTGTAATTGCTGGAGATTTATTTTTTAATAAACAATCTTTACATAATAAATAAGCTTGTTCAAAATTATTATGATTATATAAATTCCATATTTTTAAAATAATATAAGAAGAATGTGGTAAATTAAATTTATTTGAATAATCATCTAAATACTTTTCAGATTCTTCAAGGTTTAATTTCTTGGCATAAAATAAAAAATCTAATAAAAATGATGCTGTAAAGCTTAAGTTAAAATCCGTCAATTTATCAAAAAATTCATGAGATTTATCAATGTCATTATTTATTATTGATGTAACTTGATTAAATACATTCTTAGTAGCTTTTTCTTTATTTTTTATTTTAAAAAATATTTTATAAGAAAATATTTTGCTAAATAATAAACTAAAAATTTTACATACTAAACAAAAAACTAATAAAACAAGAATTGAAAGAATAACAAAAGACACGAAAGTAGATTGAACTGAATAGTTTATAAAAGATAAATAAACATAGCCAGGATCATCAATGATAAAAGGAGTTATAAAAATAAAAGAAACAAAACATATCAAAAGCATGAAAATTTTTATCATTTAATACCACCTTTATCATATTCATTCATAATTTTTTGAATTTTACGATAACTTTCTAAATAAGATTTATTATTCACCTCACTTGCTTTTACCAATTCCAATAAACTATTAACAGTATCTAAAGAATTTTTAACAACAAAATTGTCCGTATTATAATATTTTTCAACATTTGATTTAAATTGATTTAACTGTAGAGTAAAAACTTTATAATTATTATTAATTAAAGAAACTTTAGCAACTGTTAAAAAAGATAATAATTCTTCTTCTAAAAATAATTGTCTTTGTTCTGTTATTACATCAATATTTGACTTTGTTTCTATAATAAATATTTTATTAAAAATAGAGGATAATGCATAAATAAATTTATCGTATGATGTATCAATTTTTAAATTAACATCATTCT
Source organism: Succinivibrionaceae bacterium (assembly GCA_051892875.1). Taxonomy (GTDB): domain Bacteria; phylum Pseudomonadota; class Gammaproteobacteria; order Enterobacterales; family Succinivibrionaceae; genus JBJFGR01. The sequence goes on along the minus strand of JBJFGR010000036.1, from coordinate 6,776 downwards.
TTTGATAAGTCTCTATTTTTTGTTTTAATACCATTTTATTAATATTTGATTTAAGTGAATCTAAGTCAAAAATAACAGATTCCTTATCTATTTTTGAATAATTATTAATATCATTAATATCATTACTAATTTGCTCCCTAACTTGCTGAACATAAATATCAGGGAATTTTAATAATAAAGCTTCAGCATCTTTTAGTAATTCTACTGAAGTGTAATAATCTTTATTTATTGAAAATTGTCTATTAGCAAGTTTTAAAACAAAAAATATTTCAAATAAGTTTAAAGAATCTTCTCTTGATAATTCATTTTGCTTACTTTTTTCGCTTAATGTATTTTTAATTAATTCAACTTGTTCATTATTCTTGATAATTCTTGTATCCAAGTTTGTTAACAATTTATTAATATCTACATATTGTTCTTTATTCTTAACAATTTTTGTGTCTATATTAGATATTGTATTGTTTATATCTTTATATCTTTGTTCATAAGTAGATTTAATATCTTCAAAATCTCTTTTCATGCTATTTATATTTATATACTGTATATAACAAACAGTAAATAAAATACAAATTGAAAAAATAAGAACAAAACATAAAAACCTTTTTAATATAGATTTATTATTCGTTGATTGTACGTCATCAATTTTTTCCAAATCTTCCATGTATAATCCTTATATTTCATTAACAGATATTAAATACATTTCTTTTATATCTTCATAATTGGATACACCACAAATAGAAATTAATGCAATACCTTCTTTTTTCTTAGAAACAATCATAGCACATGGAATTTTATTTATATATGAAAACATCCAACCATGCAATATAGGTACAGGCCTTAATTCAACCCCTTCAAACTTAATTTTTAAATTATTTGCAATATTCTTTACCTGAAAATTTTTATCCAATTTTATATATTTATATTCAAAAAAAGAATTAGTGAATTTATTAATAAATTTTAAGTAATTAGTTTGCTTATCAGCAAGTCGCCAATCATTCAATACACCACTACTAGCAATTGATACATTAATCATACTAAGCATCATAATCAAACTAACTACATGCTTCATGAATTCTAATCCACTGTAAGATATTGAGTATAAGACAAATCACCAGTAACATTCTTAAATGAATAACCTATTTTTATCAAATACTTTTCAAAATCAGAGACATCAGAATCATCTAACTCAAAACAACATAACACACTACCATATTCTAATCCTCTAGTTCTATAATGAAAACAAGTTATATTGTATTCAGTTCCTATCATTTCTAAAAATCTCAATAGTGCATCTTTTACTTCAGGAAATTCAAAAACATACGCTTTTTCTTGAATAATTTTTGGAGGTCTACCTCCAATCATATAACGGACATGATTTTTTGCTAATATGTTATCAGTCATATCAGACACTTCATATCCCGACTGAACTAAAGTAGAAATTATAGAGTCTAATTCCTCTTTTCCTTTTGTGAGATGAACACTAACAAAAACTCGTGCATAGTCAACATTAGAATACCTGTAATTAAATTCTGTTACAGATCTTCCTCCTAATTTTTTGCAAAAATCCAAAAAAGCACCTTTTTTTTCAGGTATCATTACAGATAATATACCTTCTGCAAATTCTCCTAATTCACATCTTTCAGATACAAATCTCAATGTATGAAATTTTAAATTTGCACCAGACAATATACATCCCATAACTACATTAGGATCATTTTTAATATCTGGATGTAATCTTACGTATTTCTTTAAACCAGCTAAAGAAAGAGCACCACTTGGTTCAGATATAGCCCTTATATCTTCGAATATATCTTTCATTGCTGAACAAATTTCGTCATTAGTGCAAGTTATAACGTCATCTATACAATTTTTTAGTACTTTAAATGTTTCATTACCAATTCGTTTGACAGCAACACCATCAGCAAATAATGACACCTTTTCAAGAGTTTCTGGTTCTCCTTTTTCCATAGCTAGTTTCAAACATGCACTACCTTCAGCCTCAACGCCTATAACTTTTATTGATGGTAATACTGCTTTTACATAAGCAACAACACCTGCGGCAAGCCCACCGCCTCCAACTTGGACAAAAATATGTGTTAAGTGAGAATTTTGAGACAACATCTCCTTAGCTATAGTACCTTGTCCAGCTATTACATCAGGGTCATCGTAAGGTGGAATTAAGGTAAACCCCTTATCATGAGACAATCTTATTGCTTCGGCATAAGCTTCATCAAAATTTTGACCAAATAAAACAACATTTCCACCTAATCTTCTAACGGCATCAACCTTTATATCAGGAGTAGAATTAGGCATAACTATAGTTGCATTAATTCCTAACTTTTTCCCAGTTAAAGCAACCCCCTGGGCATGATTGCCTGCAGAAGCAGCTATAACACCTTTATCTAGCTCTTTTTTAGATAAATTAGCAATTTTATGATAAGCACCTCTCAATTTAAAAGAATGAACTACTTGCAAATCTTCTCTTTTTATAAAAATATTTACCCCAATTTTTTCTGTAATCTTATCTAATTTTTGAAGTGGTGTAACTTCCGCCACGTCATAAACAGGTGATAAAAGAATACTTCTAAGGTAACTATCTAAAAAATTCTGTTCCATTTTTAAATCCTATGACACCTGAAATTATCTAAAGTTATATAATTACAACTTAGAAACGTCTCTAACTCCACCCTTATCCGCACTCGATGCTAATGCAGCATATGCTTTTAAAGAATTGGATACAACTCTAGTTCTTGATATTGGTTTCCAAGATTGTTCGCCTTTGTCATTCATTAAATATCTACGTTTCTCTAAAACTTCATCTGTAACATCTATTCTGATTGTTCTAGACGGAATATCGATTTCAATTATGTCATTATCTTCTATCAAACCAATATTACCACCATTTGCAGCTTCTGGAGAAACATGTCCTATAGATAAACCAGAAGTACCTCCTGAGAATCTACCATCAGTAATTAATGCGCATTCTTTACCTAAACCAACAGATTTTAAATAAGATGTTGGATAAAGCATTTCTTGCATACCAGGCCCCCCCTTAGGGCCTTCGTATCTAATAACAACAACATCTCCTTTTTGTATTTTTCCGTTCAATATGCCTTCAACAGCATCTTCTTGACTTTCAAAAACTTTAGCAGGACCTTTAAACTTGTATATTGAAGGATCTACTCCTGCTGTTTTTACAATACAACCATTAATAGCTAAATTACCATAAAGTACAGCTAATCCACCATCTTGACTGTATGCATGATCTTTTGCTCTTATACAACCATTTTCTCTATCTAAATCCAACTCATCATAATATGAGCTCTGCGAAAATGCAGATAAAGAAACTTTACCACCAGGTGCGCAACGATAAAAATCTAAAATACTATTATCTAAAGTTGTTCTAATATCAAATTTAGATATCTGTTCTCCTATAGTCATACCTAAGCATGTTTTAACTGATGTATTAATTAATCCTATTCTATTCAATTCTCCTAGAATAGCCATTACACCACCAGCTCGATGAACATCTTCCATATGATAAATATTAGTAGAAGGAGCAACTTTACATAAATGAGGTACTTTCCTAGATAATCTATCAATATCATTCATTGAAAAATCTACACCAGCTTCAGTTGCTACAGCTAATAAATGTAAAACAGTATTAGTAGATCCCCCCATTGCTATATCTAATGTCATAGCATTTTCAAAAGATTCTTTGGTAACAATATTCTTTGGTAATACAGATTCATCGTTTTCCAAATAATATTTTTTAGCCATATCAACAATTCGCTTGGCAGCATTAACAAATAAATCTCTTCTATTAATATGAGTTGCTACTAATGAACCATTACCTGGCTGAGATAACCCCAAGGCTTCAGTTAAGCAATTCATAGAATTTGCTGTAAACATTCCTGAGCAAGAACCACAGGTTGGGCAACCAAAATTTTCTACTGTATTAACATCTTCATCCGAAATATTATTATCAGCAGCCATAACCATTACATCAATTAAATCCAGTTTGTTATGTCCTGCTATAGGTGTAGAAACTTTCCCTGCCTCCATCGGCCCTCCAGAAACAAAGATAACAGGAATATTTAGACGCATAGCGGCAATTAACATTCCGGGAGTCACTTTGTCACAATTAGAAATACATACAAGAGCATCAGCTTTATGTGCATTACACATATATTCAACGCTATCTGCAATAATTTCTCTACTAGGTAAAGAATACAACATGCCTGAATGTCCCATAGCTATACCATCATCAATAGCTATTGTATTAAATTCCTTAGCTATACCACCTGCTTTTTCAATTTCTGAAACAACCAACTGACCTATTTCATGCAAATGCACGTGACCGGGTACAAATTGAGTAAATGAATTAGCTACTGCAATAATAGGTTTACCAAAATCTCCATCTTTTACACCTGTAGCTCTCCATAAAGCTCTTGCACCAGCCATTTTTCTACCCTCAGTAGTTACAGATGAACGATATTTAGGCATTTAAAATCTCCCGAAAATTATAGAAAATATAAATAAATTGTACTTACTATATATACTATTTGTAATAATAACAACGTAAGTACAATAAACATAAGATAAAAATTAATAATAAATATTATTTAACTAGCGTTAACCAACCCCATTTATCTGTTGTTTTACCTGTAAAAAGACCAAAAAATGCTTCTTGTAATTTTTCTGTCATAGGTCCTCTTTCACCACAACCTACAATCATTCCATCGACTTCTCGTACAGGTGTTATTTCTGCAGCAGAACCAGTCATAAAAATTTCATCAGCTAAATATAGAGCTTCGCGAGGAATTTGTTCTACTCTCACTTCTATACCCAAATCTTTAGCTAACTTCATAACACAATCTCTCGTAATGCCAGGTAATAATGAACAAGTAATAGGAGCTGTGTATAAAACTCCATCCTTAATTAAAAATATATTTTCACCAGACCCTTCTGATAAATAACCATGAATATCTAAAGCAATACCTTCATTGTAACCATGAAGTCTTGCTTCATTTGAAATCAAAATAGATGAAAGGTAATTACCACCAGCTTTTGCTCCAGTAGGTATTGTGTTAGGTGCTAATCTATTCCACGAAGAAACTCCTACAGATACACCTTTTTTTAACCCCTCTTCTCCTAGATAAGCCCCCCACGGAACAATACCAATAGCAACATTAATTTTTGCACCTACTGGTGGTTTAACCCCTAAACCAACGTTACCAATAAATGCTATTGGTCGAATATAGCCAGAAGATAATCCATTTGCCTTTACTGTTTCAATACAAGAATCACATAATTCATCAACACTATAAGGAATGTCAATTCTGTAAATACGTGCTGAATTTTTTAATCTCTGCATATGATCACGTAGCCTCAAAATCGCAGTACCAAAATTAGTATCATAAAAACGCAACCCTTCAAAAACAGATGTACCATAATGTAGAGCGTGAGTCATCACATGAACATTTGCATTATCCCAAGGAACTAATTTTCCATCAAACCAAATAAAATTACTTTTTGCAATTACTGACATTTTTTAAACCCTTTTATATAAAATTTATTACTCATTTTACAACAAAAAAGACAAGTATATAAAAAAGTATTAATAAAATTACATAAATTAATTATAAATACCACTCACTATTTTGCTCATAAAAATCATACAAATCAAAATTCACAAGCTTAATATTTTTATCTAAGTAATAATAAAATAAGCACTTTAAAAGTGTATCATTTTTTATAAAGAAATTTGTTAAAAATAAGAATTTTTTTAATTCGTTGCGAGAAATTTTTATATCTCTAGCAGAACTGAATAACGGTTTATTATAAATATTACTCAATGTTTTCACTGAAATTATTACTGAAATAAAACAAAACTTTCTAATACGATAAAATTCTTTTGGAATTAATAAAATAAACTGTAAAGCATTTCTAATGTGTGTAGCTGTTAATGAAACGTAATTTCTAATTTGTTCAGATCTAGATTCATCTTCAAAATTAATATTAAGCCAAAAAACACCTCTTGATTTATCCTCGTATATATCTTTAAGAATATTAGTTAATTGTAGTCCTTGACCAAAAGAAATTGCCAAAAACATTAGTTCTGTTTTAGATAAATCCTTTTTGGATTTTTCAATAATATAATTATTAAAAATTGAAGCAAGCATTTCACCTACAACACCCGCAACATAATAACAATACTTATCTAATTTTGACTGCGTATTAATATCACTATTCTTCAAAAAAAATACCATTCCCTTACAAGTGATAGCTACAGCTTTATATATATATGATTGAACCGTTAAAGAATAAGTAAAAGTTCTTTCTAAAACAAACTTAGTATCAGTTATCAAATCATATTCTGTATCTTTTGCCGAATTCTTCAATAAAGTTGATACCTCCATTACCCATTCGTCAATCTTAGAAAAACCGCTGCTTATTAATGAAATAAAATCATTTAAATACTTTTCCTTCAATTCTACAGATAAACAAGGATCATCTTCAATTGTATCAACAATTCTAAATAAAAGATAAGCATTTCCAATGATATCTTCCAATTCTGAAGGGAGAAAAGGTATAGTTAAAGCAAACGAACGTGAAACATTGTGTAAATGCTCCCTTTGACGTTCTAATGACAACACAGACATTTTATTACTCAAAACATTAAAAACTACTTACTATTCTAACATAAACTAGTATATAAAAACAAAAAAAGGAGCTAAAAGCTCCTTCGTGTATAAAATTAGTGGCGGAACGGA
>JBJFGR010000035.1:0-3648 GCA_051892875.1 Succinivibrionaceae bacterium | reverse complement strand
ATTATGCATGTAAGTGCTATTAAAAAGGTCTGATTTTCAGACCTTTTATTGTTAAACCTACTTAACCAATGATACAAGATCCTGCGTTTCTAAACGATGTGGCATTTCTGGATGATGTTGCTCCTTACCTATTGCAACTAATGCTGAAACAGATAAACCTTGTGGCAAACTGATAGCTTCAGCAACAGCCTTTTCATCAAAAATACCCATTATTAATGTTCCAAAACCATAATTATGAGCCGCTAAACAAAAAGTCTGAGTTGCAATACCAGCATCAAAAGACTGCCAATGAGTTCCTTTTGAAGTTGAAAATGTTCCATCAGATTCATATCCAGACTTACCATTTACAGTTGCAACCACAACCAAAGCAGGGGCTTTATTAATATTACCAGAATTCCAAGAAAAACCCGCCACACAATTTTCTGCAATATGTGATTTTAAATCTTTATCTAAAATTACATAATATCTTGTTGTCTGAGTGTTTTTCCAACTTGGTGCACACTTAGCTAAATCTACAATTTTATTAATATCATCAATAGTAACAACTTCAGATGTATAATTTCTTATAGATCTTCTTGTTTTAATTCCTTCAGATAATTCCATTACAAACTCCGATTAAAATTTAATTATTTATTTTGATTTATTAAATTTTACCTAAAAAGGTAAAAAATAAAACCAAAACAACTCAAAAAGTTTATAAATTTGTCAAAAATTTAAAAACTTTTTCTTTCTAGATATAGAATCTTTTTTTTATAAAAAACAACAAAAAAAATTCAAATAAATATTGACATTTTTATTTATAAAAAAATCTATAAAAAAACTTATAATAAGTCATTGATTCTTCATTAAGATAAATTTTACGAATAATTAATTTTAAAAATAAAATTATTTTTATACTACTATATATAGTGGTATTTTTTAAAAAAATAATCAAAAATATACTATATATATAATTATTTTTTTAAAATCTATTGACAAATTAAAAAACAATTAAAACTCTTATATTTTATAACCCTACTATATTTCATTGATCTAAATCAATAAAAATTCAAAAAAAAATATTTTTTAATGTAGTGTTTACTCTATCAAAAAATATGATAAATTAATGCGGTAATTTTTAATAAACAGAAAAAGTCACTGTTATAATTTTAATGTGATTAAAAAGATTGTTGCCACATCTAAATCACGTTACTTAAGGTACTGTGTTAGCTAAAGGCTTGAAAAAGAAACAAATAACGGCTTAATTTATAGCCATTAAAACAAGTCTTAAACGTAAATGTTTTATAAAATTACAATAAATAGTTAATACAGCTAATCTTTTTAGTATAAAAGGTTTTTTTTAAAGCAATTTTGCTACCTTTTTATACGCAGTTATTGAGAGGGATGTTTCCGTGAATCAACTTATTATTATTAAAAGAGATGGCGAACGAGTAACTTACGATGGTTTAAGAATCGTACAAGCCGTATCAAAAGCAGCTGAAGCATGTAATCTTCACGATCTAAACTTCTGCACGACAATTGAAAAAGAGGTTTACAATAAAATAAAAAAACAATCTGAAATTGATATTTCACAAATTCAAACTTTAGTTGAAAATCAATTAATGGCAAGTTCTCATAAAGATATTGCTCGTGCGTATATTGAATATCGCCATGATCGCGATCGTATGCGTGAAAAACATAGTCAATTAATTCAAGATGTTGAAAGCTTAATAGCTCAATCAAATCCTGAATTATTAAATGAGAATGCTAACAAAGATAGTCGCGTAATTCCAACTCAAAGAGACCTTTTAGCTGGTATCGTTGCAAAACACTATGCTAAACAACATATGTTACCTTTAGATGTTGTTCAAGCTCATGAAAAAGGGGAAATACATTTTCATGATTTGGATTACTCACCTTTGTTCCCAATGTTTAACTGCATGCTTATAGATATTGAAGGTATGCTTACTCATGGTTTTAAAATGGGTAATGCCGAAATTGAAACACCTCATTCTATTTGTACAGCTACAGCAGTTACTGCACAAATAATTGCACAAGTTGCGAGTCATATCTATGGTGGTACCACAATCAATAGAATTGATGAAGTGTTAGCTCCATATGTTACAAAGAGTTATGAAAAGAATTTAGCTGTTGCAAAAGAATGGAATATTCAAGAAGCTGAAAGCTATGCAAGAGCAAGAACAGAAAAAGAATGTTATGATGCATTCCAATCTTTAGAATATGAAGTAAACACCCTACACACAGCGAATGGTCAAACACCTTTTGTAACCTTAGGTTTTGGTTTAGGAACATCTTGGGAATCAAGATTAATTCAGCAGTCAATATTAAAGAACAGAATTGTTGGTTTAGGCAAGAATCATAAGACAGCTGTATTCCCTAAACTTGTATTCACAATAAAGAGAGGATTAAACTTAGACAAGAACGATCCTAACTACGATATCAAACAATTAGCGTTAGAATGCACATCTAAACGCATGTACCCTGATATTGTAAATTATGATCAAGTAGTTAAAGTAACTGGTTCTTTCAAAGCTCCTATGGGTTGTCGTAGTTTCTTAGCTCCATATCAAAAGGTTGACGGATCATTCGAACACGAAGGTAGAAATAATTTAGGGGTTGTTAGTATCAATTTACCACGTATTGGTATTGAAGCTAACGGCGATGAAAATAAATTCTTTGAAATTTTAAACAAGCGTTTAGATTTATGTTTCAAAGCTTTAATGGAACGTATTCATCGTCTTGATAATGTTTCTGCTAAAGTTGCCCCTATCCTTTATATGGAAGGTGCTTGTGGTGTTAGATTGAAAGCTGATGATAAAGTGTCAGATATATTCAAGAATGGTAGAGCTTCCGTATCATTAGGATATATAGGTATTCATGAAACTATAAAAGCTCTATATGGTAATAACGAACATATCTATGATAATGAAGTTTTACGTCAAAAAGGTATTGCTATTGTTAAAAGACTTCATGATGCAACAGAAGAATGGAAAACAAAAACTGGTTATGGATTTAGTTTATACAGTACTCCATCTGAAAACCTATGTAACAGATTCTGCAAACTTGATACTAAAGAATTTGGTGTAATTAAAGGTGTTACAGACAAAGGTTACTATACAAACAGTTTCCATTTAGATGTTGAAAAGAAAGTAGATCCTTATTCTAAGATAGACTTTGAAATGGCTTACCCTCCTTTAGCTTCTGGTGGTTTTATTTGCTATGGCGAATTTCCTAGCTTACAATTTAATCCTGAAGCTATTGAAGATGTTTGGAATTATAGCTATGACCGTGTACCTTATTATGGAACAAACACACCTATTGATGAATGTTATGTTTGTGGCTATAAGGGAGAATTTTCTTGTACAAGCAAGGGCTTTGAATGTCCAAACTGTGGTAATCATGACGCAAATAAGGCTTCAGTAATTCGTCGTGTATGTGGTTATTTAGGTGCTCCAGATACAAGACCTTTCAATAGTGGCAAACAAGAAGAAGTTAGCCGTCGTGTAAAACACTGTTAAAAATTTAAATATATAAATTATATAAACTATGTTTTAAATCAAAAATAAAGGGAGTTAAAAACTCCCTTTATTGAGGGTGTAATATAAAGTGTGTATTTAGTATCAACTCTGACTATCGCACTTTATTTTT
>JBJFGR010000034.1:0-3721 GCA_051892875.1 Succinivibrionaceae bacterium | reverse complement strand
TTTGTCGTATACATCACCTTACGCACAGCACTACTATAATTAAACAACTGTGCAACATGAGACCTGTTTCTCTTCCATACATCTAAAGCCCCTGGATATTTGCTCCATTCTTGTTCAAGTCTTTCAAATTCAGCTTCAGCAGTCTTTAAATTAATTGCCCCCTCACGCGTTAACTCTCCATTTTTTTGTAACCTGACAATGATTCGATATTTACCTTAGGTAATTGTCATTAATATTTATAATTTTTTTATGATACTTATCTAATGTAGATCTATGACCAACACTTATAATAATAGAATCTGATAAATGATCTTGAAGCTTTTTATATAATCTTGCTTCATTTGGTTCATCCAATGCACTAGTTACTTCATCCATAAATAACAATTTTGGTTTATTAAAATACGCTCTTAAAAAAGCTATACGTTGTTGCTCACCTAAACTTAAAACATTTGACCATTGATCAATTACATCTAATTTACTAACTAAATAATCTAAACCAACAAAAGACAACATTTCAACTAAAAGATTATCAAAATCTCGAATACCATTTTTTGAAATAATATCTTCTCTGCTCATTGGATAACATATAGCATCTTTTAATGGACCTAAAGGCATATATGTTCTCTGACTTAAAAACAATATATCTTTAGGAAGAGGCATTGCTATATTACCATGAGCATAAGGCCACACCCCTGCTATTGAGCGTAGTAATGTAGATTTACCTCGACCACTATCTCCCTTTATCAACAGAGATTCCCCCATAGATAAAGATAAACTTAATTCATTAACAAGAATATCACCATTTGGTTTGGTAACAGTTAATTTAGAAATTTCTAATTTATCAGAGCCATATTCTATATTTGGTTTTGATAAAGATTGCGTATTAACAATTGATTTTTCAAATAAAGCCAGACGATCTACAACAGCTTTCCAAGAAGCTAACTGTGGAAAGATATCCATTAAAGTAGACATGGAATCATATACTCTACTAAATGCTGAATTTATCTGCATTAAGCTTCCTATTGTTAATATCTTAGCAAAATACAGTGGAGAAGCAACAAGTATCGGAAAAATTACAGCAGTTTGAGCACATCCAAAAACAAAGAAATTTAATGACTTAGTTTTTTTAATTAAAAATACGTAATTTCTAACAACATCTTTAAATAAATAAGATAATCTTTTATGTTCTTCTGGTTCGCCCTTGTATAAAGCAACAGATTCAGCATTTTCTCTTAAACGAACTAATGAATATCTATAATCTGCCTCAAAACGCTGTTGTCTAAAATTTAATAACGTTAAAGGTTTACCTATTAAGAAAGTGATAATTGTCCCAACAATTGAATATATAAGTGCTAAATAAAATAAATAACCATCAGGTAAGTGTAAAGTCGTACTACCTAAATTCATGTCAACTGAACTAGATAACCCCCATAATATTTTTGAAAAGGCAACAAGCATGCAAACAGAGGTAACAATATTGATTGTTATACTAATAGTAAGTGTCACAAAACTACTTAAATCTTCTGCTATACGTTGATCAGGATTATCTGTTTGCACATCTGTTAATTGCAAACTATAAAACGCCCCATTTTTTAAATATCTTTTTAAATAGTACTCATTTAACCATTTGCGCCATCTTATAGATAATGCTGAAATTATATATGATTTATATACTGTTACAACTACATGACAGGTAGCTAAAAAAGTAAATAAAAACAAACCACCAATAAAACCATCTAAATTATATTCTTGGATATAATCCCAAAACTCTTTGTACCAATCATTAAATAATGTTGCTAGTTTTATGGTTAAAAATACAAAAATACCTATTCCACAAACTTGCATCCAAGCAAATATACTTTCTTTAGTTTTCCAATAAGGACAAGCAATCATAAAAAAAGATTTTATTGTTGCTCCTAACGTTTGCGTTTCATAATTAGTAGGTTTATTTCCATCACATCTTCTAAAATCTTTATTATTTAAAATCATAAATGTTCTCTATCTTTTTGTAATATATTTTCTACTATTATTGCTAAACCATCTTCATCGTTCGTTGCAGTAACAATATCCGCTTTTTTCTTTAATAACTCTACAGAATTTCCCATTGCAACACTCAAACCAGCAACTTCTAACATATGTTCATCATTCTGAGCATCACCGAAGGCTACAGTGTCAGACATCGAAATATCTAATAAATCAGCTAATTGTTGCAAAGCATATCCTTTTGAAGCTTTTTTGTTTAAAAACTCTATAAAACAATCCATACTACGCAATACAGTATATTCACTTCGTAAATCATCTATTTGATTTTCAATAATATCTAATTGCTCTTTATTTCCTAAAAACATGTATTTATAAAAAGACTCATTCTCATCAACATCATCAAAATCTACTATAGAATAATCTAACTTGTTATAAGTAATCTCAATATCAGACCAAGTATTTAATTTTTGAATAAGCAATCCCCTTGATACAGAAAATCCATGAGTCAAGACACCAAACTCTTTAGCTCTATGAAATAATTTTCTAACATCACTTCCGTGTATGCAATTTGAAACTTTTATTGATAAAGGGTTGGTTAATTCATATACTACTGCACCATTAAAACCTATAGCATATCTACCAACACCACAACCACCTAATTTATCAATATAAAGCTGAATACCCTCAATAGGTCTTCCTGTTGATAAGACAACCTTTATACCTCTTTTCATTGCTTCTGCTAAAGCAGTAATTGTTCTAGGCGATATTTCTCGTTTAGATGTTAACAAAGTTCCATCCATATCAGTTGCTATAAGCTGATACATAAAAGCTCCAATTATTTTTGATTAACAGCTTCTTTTAAAGCATTGCTAGGTGTAAAAACAACAGCTTTTCTTGCTGCTATATTAATAACTTCTCCTGTTTGCAGATTACGAGCTACCCTTGGCAAACGATATGTCACTTTCATAGTACCAAAACCTGCTAAATTAAAAGCTTCACCATCAGCTACAACCTGTATAAAAGTGTTCAATATTGCATCTAGTGCATCTCTATTCTTTTTTTCACTAAGTCCAGTTTTTTGAGCCATAGATTTTACTAATTCTAATTTATTCATATTTTTCCACTCAAAATAAAATAATACTTAAATCTCAAATGTATAATAAAAAAAATATTTACCCTTTTCAAGTAAGTTAACTCAAGTTTCCCACTTAATTTAAAGGTATTTTGACTAACCAATCCTTAATCCTAGAGGTTTAGAAGTTTTTAATAACTTGCATTAACAAATATCTCTTTTTTAATATTTAATACGAATATCGAAGCAATTTTTTTATAAATTTTTAACAGCACTCTCTATGTAATATAGAATCCAAAATTATAAAGAAATGTACATCACAAAAAGTTAACAGATGACATAAAACGATACTTTAAACCCTTGGATACGACCTTCTCATCATTTAAAGTTTTACATCTAATATAATCATTCTCAAAAATTTCTTAAAAAAGTTAATGCAAGTTTTTAAAAAACACCTAAGCTCGCATAGAATCAGGTTAGTATAAAGTTTTCCATCTAATTTAAGTGAAAAACTTTAATAATATAATATCATAAACACTCTTTAAAACTTCTTTTTTAAAAATAAGAAAAGGAAATTATTTTGACAAATAATAACTTAACTAATAACTAAGCCTAAGAATTTAACAAATTTAGTACTACATAAAAATGGTACTACATGCCAGTTTT
>JBJFGR010000033.1:0-19276 GCA_051892875.1 Succinivibrionaceae bacterium | reverse complement strand
ACTCTATTTGTTGTAAGTTTATATTCTTTACCAATTATTCCTGTTACAAAATTTCGTAAATCAGAATCTGTAGCTCCAAAAGCTGCTCTAAATTGTCTTGTAACTGATGATTTTACTTGTTTATTAAAATATCCAGCGACATTGATAACTTCTTCATTTTTAAGACAAACTTCATCAACTTCTTCCTTTATATTTAATAAAACTTTGTTAACTTTATTTTGATTTTTTGTAAATACTAGATATGGAGAGTTTTCAGTATTTTTCTGTTCTGCTTCATGACTTTTTTCTTTTAAACGTTTTTCTATTCTAACAAATTTTTTATCACCTTTATATTTCATTGCAATAATATTATCTTCTTCATTCTTTTTACGTATTCTATCCAATATATTATTTATTGCATTTACTCTATCATGCATATTAAAAACAGTCATAGAATTTTGGTCATTTCCATCTATAATCCCCTTCTTTGTAACCTCTTCAAGAAAAGCTTGTTCAAGAGTTTTATATTCAGGATCATCGGGATCTATATTATTTAAAAGATTATTCCTAACATAAGCAACAGCCTCTTTGTATTGCTCTGCTAATTCAAGAACTTCTTCACCTACTTTTTCAAAATTAAAAGTCAAGTCTTCTAATGCTGTGTTTAGTAATCCTTTTACATTCTCTACATCGCTGTCATGGTTTAAATAATTTATGCTTATAATTCTATTTTTTGTTGCTTTAATAAAATTATACATTTCTGAAAAATTACATCTATCCTCGAATTCGTCACGTATTTTTTCAACATCCGAACCTTGGCTCATCAGCATATTATGTATTCCCTGTAATACCACTAATGATTTTCTGATTTCATGCAATCTCTTTACATCATCAACTAAATTTACCTGTTTACTAAAAATTGTTGGATTTTGTAACTCAAATGGTTCAAGTATTTCAACAGCTGATATAATTTGCTCTCTTGCTTCATCCTCAGAAACGAATAATCTATCTATTGTTGATACAGCATCTTTCCCCTGTTCTTCCTCAAGTTCCTTCTGATAAGTACCATTTGTTTTACTGTATTCTTGTTCAATATCAGCAAAATCTACTACACATCCATATTTTAAATCCTTATATGGTCTATTAACTCTTGTTAAAGTCTGTAGTAAATTATGAGCTTTTACCATTCTATTTAAATATAATTTTTTTAGTCTTGGTGCATCAAATCCAGTCTGTAACATTTGAAAAACAATTAAAAGATCTATTCTTCCTTCTTTAAATAAATCAATCCACGCCTTTCTTGTTTCTTTTCCATCACTATCACATAAAATTAATGCAGCCCTATAATATCCCTTTTTTGCAACCCAATCTTTTGCCCCTGAAATAACTTCAGGAGAAACGCTTTCTATAATTTGTATTCCATCATCAACTTCTTTATGCAATTCATTAGGATCTGCATATTTGTCAAGGAAAATTTTGTACATCATTTCAGCTTGTTGCTTGCTACTACAAACAACCATACCTGCTAGAGATGAATCGTTTTCTGAAGTTCTATAATCCTTTAAATCATTTATTACATAATCTAATAAAGGTTCAACATAATTCTTATGAGAATAAATATCCTTAATTTTCACATATCGAGGATCTACTTTAAGTTGCTTTATTGTATCCTGCATTTGACCTTTAAAATTTGATTTAATATTTTCTCTCAATAATCTAAGAGTATAACCATCAGAAATAGATGCATTATAGTAATATGTATGAATATACCTACCAAAAATATCTTTGGTATTCATATCTCTAGTTATTATAGGTGTACCTGTTAACGCAATTTTTATTGCATTTTCATCACTAGCAAAAAGATTTTTTAAAAAAGAACCTTTTGGATCATAATTTCTATGAGCTTCATCAATAAAATAAATTCTCTTTACCTGTAAGTTGTATGCTGATTTACTTATAGCTCTTGAATCATCTGTAAATTTTTGAATATTTACAACTGTAATTTCTAGTTTACCTTCTTGATTTTGTGTTGTTAGCGAACTAGTTATTATGTTCTTAAAATCTTCTTTATCCTGAACAGGATTTACTTTTAATCCTCGACAAGAAAACTCCATCTGAGCTTGTACCATCAAATCAAGTCTATCTACAATAAAGAAAAATTGAGGAATTATTCCTTTTTTTGAATAATAATCAGTTAGATATTTTACATTATAGTAAGTTAATGCTGTTTTTCCACTTCCTTGAGTATGCCATATTACACCTTTTTGTTCACCTCTATCTAGCATTCTTTCAATAGACTTTGTTGCAAAAAGTTGAGGATAACGTATTATGTGTTTTTGTTTACCAAAACTATAATCAGCATATGCAATACCATATTTTAATAAAAAGTGAAATCTTTCAAAACTAAACAAACTATTGCACATTCTTTTAGTTGGAGAATTTGAAAAATTACAATTAGTCTTATACTCTGAATAATTAATATACTGCGGGACATTATTATCCTTCAACATTAATTCTTCCAATACTCTTGGAACAGGGTTGATATGCTGTTTTATAGGAAAGCTATCTTGGTTTTCTTCTCTAAATGTTGAGTATTTAGTATCTCTTCTACCAATAGTTGCATAATAAGCACCTTGAATAGGAGGTCTGTTCTCTAACGCGTATTCCATATCGTTGCTAAAAACCATTATTTGAGTAATATTTAAAAACCTCCTAAACGCAAGTGTTTTAAATCTAATCTTCATTCTGTCGGTTTCTGCTTGAATTCCTTTTGTATTATTTTCTTTTTTTACCTCAATAAAAGCTAAAGGCAAACCATTTATAAACAAAGTTATATCAGGTCTATAGTTATCTGAATTTTTATCTCCACAAGTTAACTCTGTTGTAACCTGAAATGTATTATTAACTCTAAAATTTTCAGGACCTGATAAATCTATTATTCTTTCATCAGGATTTAAGAGAAAATCATTATAAAACTGTTTACCAAGATCATCATTATTTAGTGAATTTTGAATTTTTGTAAGAAGTTTTTCAAAATCTCCCTCATGTTTAGTTGGATTTAACTTTAAAAATGATTTTTTTAAGTAAGAAGGTAAAATATTTGTCAGAGGGTCAACATCAGTTTTCTCTAAAACACCATCTTTAGTGCTAACACCTTTAAAAGAAATGTACTCATATCCCATTTCCATAAGATGCTTAATTGTAGGAAACTTTACTCTACTATCTTCACTAAACTCTGACATATTACTCTCCAATATAAGGATTAAATTATAATATAAAAACACAAAAATAATATTTATTATAATAATTTGTAATAATTTTTCATATATATAAAATAATTAATAAAAACGTATAAAATAAAATATAATATAATAAATAAAACCTAATCATTGAATTAATTCTTGATAAACTTTTATTATAGATCCTTATGATTATATCCATTCTTGTTGAAGTTCTTTTGCATGCAATTGCAAATATTGTAAACTAATAATAGCTATTGCATTTTTTATCTCGCCTCTATCTAACATTTTTATAGCTTCATCTAAATCCACAGAAAATACTCTAATATCTTCACATTCACAAGCTAAACCATATACACCATCTGCAACAGCTGAATCTACTTTACCAACGAACAATTCTATAGTTTCAGTTGTACCACCAGGACTTACATAAAATTTTGTAACATATTTTAATCGTTCACACTTGATACCAGCTTCTTCCTGTATTTCTCGGCATACTGTCTCTGCTCCTGATTCCATACCATCTTTAATACCAGCAACAACTTCTATCATCCATGGAGAAACTTCATCATAAATAGCACCTGGACGAAATTGTTCAATCAACACAACTTTATTTAAAACAGGATCATAGGGAATAATAGCCGCTGCATGCCCTCTTTCTAAAAGCTCTCTAGTCATAGGACCTGCAGTACTACCATCAAATTTTTCATATGAAAGTTTGTATTTATTAAGTTTAAAAAAACCAGAGTAACCACACTCTTTATTTATTATTTTAAATTCTTTTTTCATTTTTAACCTACTGCATTTAATTATCTTGTATAATAAATGTCATTATATTTTATAATTCATCAATAGTTAAATTTTTTCAAATTATGTGTAAAACTTTATTAAAAAACGCTATAACCATAAATGAAAATGGTAATAGCTACCGAGATATCCTTATTGAAAAAGGATTTATTTCAAAAATTGATAACTCAATTTCTGCTAATAATAGTTATAATATTATAGATTGTTCCCATCAGATCATTATTCCAGGAGTAATCGACGATCAGGTTCATTTTAGAGAACCTGGTAATATAAATAAAGCAACAATTGCAACAGAATCTCTAGCAGCTGTATTAGGCGGTACTACATCTTTTATGGATATGCCCAACAATACTCCGCCAGCTACAACAATAGAAGCTATTGAAAATAAAAATCAAATAGCCTCTCGCAATTCTTATGCAAATTATAGCTTCCTTCTTGGTGCAACTGATAGTAACTTAAATGAAATAAAATCTATTGACCCTCGTAAAATTGCTGGCGTAAAAGTATTTATGGGATCTTCAACAGGATCTCTTCTTGTTGATAAAGAAGAAGCTTTAAGAAATATTTTTATTAACAGCCAGGTTCCTATAGCAACGCATTGTGAAGATAATAATATTATTGCTCAAAATTACGCACAATTTAAAAACAAATATGGTGAAGAAAATTTAGAACCTTCTATGCACCCTCTTATAAGAAGTAGAGAAGCATGTTTTAAATCTACCAAAAAAGCGGTAGAATTAGCAAAAGAAACTAATGCAAATCTTCATGTTTTTCATCTATCAACAAAAGAAGAACTTGAGTTATTTCGACCTTTTTCTGATATAAAAGTTTCAGACAGAAAAATCACCTGCGAAGTATGTGTCCATCATCTATTTTTTAATGATTCATTTTATAGTTCTTTAGGTAATAAATTAAAATGTAATCCTGCTGTTAAAACTGAAAATGATAGACAAGCTCTAATAAAAGCTTTAAAAGAAGGTGTTATTACAAATGTAGCAACTGACCATGCACCTCATACTTATGAAGAAAAACAACAACCATATTATAAAGCGCCATCTGGATTACCTTTAATTCAATTTTCATTATTAGCAATGTTAGAACTTGTTCATCGCAATGAACTTGAAATAGAAGATGTAGTTACAGCTATGTGCCACAATGTTGCTGACAGATATAATATTGAAAAACGTGGGTATATTAGAGAAGGATATTTTGCAGATTTAGTTGTAATAGATCCAAATAAAACCTTCACAGTAAAACCTTCATGTATAGTCTCAAAATGTGGTTGGTCTCCATTTACGGGGATGACTTTTAATAATAGCATAGCTCATACATTTGTGAATGGCCAACACATAGTGAAAGATGGTGTCATAAATATGAAAGCAACTTTTGGGAAGGCTTTGAGTTTTGACAGATAATTGTCGTCTTAATTAGGCTAGATGGTTTAGCAGACTTAATCACAACAATTCTATCTAGCGATATAAATAACGCGTGTTTGACAACTCTAAGACTCTAGTCTTTTTCTATAGTCATATCTTAGTCAATGTCAATCAGCTTGACTAAGATACTATAACTAACACAGAAATCAAATACTTAGAATCACTCTTTATTAAAATTAATTATCTGTAGTCTGCTCAAAATCAGTCTTTATCTATCTCCATTTTAATTTCTCTAAAATATTTTTATCAACATCAATAATATAAAAATATAAGAGCCAACTAACGCTATCAATGATATTCCTATAAAATGAATCAAAATCTCCGCCATAAACAGCAAGATCAACATCACTTCTTTCAGTATTTATTCTGCTTGCATGAGAACCAAAAAGAATAACCTTATTTACTACTTTTCTTTCAAGAATCGTAATAATATCCTTTAAACAACAATCAGATGTCACAATCTAAAATTGTATAATTTCAAATTACAAATTTTAAATCACTGTGGTAAGTGTTCTATTTAGCAGAGAAAACCATTAAAAAAGTTCGTATTATTTTATAGAAACATCAGCACCAAATCGATACCCTTCACCATGAATAGTCTCGATTATTTCGTAAGCATCATCAGAACTTAAATGTTTACGAAGTTTTCTAATTGTAACATCAACAGTTCTATCACTGTCTTTTAGTACCCTACCTGTTGCGAACTTCATTAATTCGCTACGAGTAACTAATAATTTTGGATGTTCACATAAGTATTGTAACATTCTAAATTCTGTACGAGGCAGTTTTGTAACAGTTCCGCTAGGACTTGTTAATTCATGACTATTTACATCAAGCTTCCAATTGTTGAAAACATAATTAAATAATTCACTGCTTGATTTCTTATCATCGTTTTGATTAGATAAATCTAAATTTTTTGAATATTGTCTTGTTCTATTAATTAAATTTCGAGATCTGATTGTTAATTCTCTTGGATTAAAAGGTTTTGTAATATAATCATCTGCACCTATTTCTAATCCTAAAATTCTATCAATATCATTATCTCTGCTTGTTACAAATATCAAACCAATATTTGTTATTTCTCGTAATTCACGAGCTAATATTAAACCATTTTTTCCAGGAAGATTTATATCTAGTAAAATAAGGTCTATATGATTTGTACGTAAAAATGACTTCATCTCATCGCCATTACTAGCAGTTAATACCTTATACCCTTCAGCTTCGAAAACTGATGATGCAACTTTTCTAGCAACTTGTTCATCGTCAACAATCAATACAACAGGATTTTCAACCATAACTACTAAACCAAATCTTATTTATATACCAGCGTAAAGCACAATCAACCCTCATAATTTAAAGGTTACTGAGTGTCTCACATAGTCCATGACCATTATACTATAAACTTATATTTGTGCCAATTTATATAAAAAAACGAACCACAACTAACTTATGTGATTCGTTCTTTTATATTAAAATTTATTATTAATCTCTATCTTGTAATGCAATAGCAATCTTGACACCGATCCTTAATAATTCTATGTATAACCAAACAACAGTTACTAATAAACCTAAAGAACATACCCATTCATAATCTTTAGAAACATTGCCATGTAACTGAGCTATATTGTCAAAATCTAATAATAATGATATTGCAGCAACAAAACAAATAACACCACTCACTACAAAACTTAATAAAGATGTATTTGTTGCATCTAAGAATCCCATACCACTACCAAATAAGTGCATTACAATATTTATAAGATAAACAATACAAATTGCAAAAACACAACCTATTACAAAAGATCTAAATTTTGCTGTAACCTTAAAAATCCCAAGGGTAAAACCAGTAAACATAACACCTGTAATAACAACTGTAGCAATCAAAGCATAAATTGCAACTCCAGGATAATACAATTCAACCATACCAGTTAAATTACCTAAAAAAACTCCTTCACAAACTGCATAAGTAGGAGCTAAAAAACGTGCTAAATTAGATTTAAAACTTGATACTATAACACACATAAAACCTAATATTCCAGCTACAAAAGAACCTACCCCACCCAAAAGTTGATTTTGTGATGAAACAACCAAACTAGCACAAATAAATCCTACAACAGCACAAATACCAAATAATATCAATGATTTTTGAGCTGTACCTTGTAGAGTCATAACTCCTGTACTTTCTCTTGAAACAGAAATATCATTTGAATTTGTAATTCTGTCAACATTCAAAACAGGATTTGTTGATTCAAATTTTGCCATCTTTT
This sequence comes from Succinivibrionaceae bacterium, assembly GCA_051892875.1. GTDB lineage: Bacteria > Pseudomonadota > Gammaproteobacteria > Enterobacterales > Succinivibrionaceae > JBJFGR01. Next base: position 11,548 of record JBJFGR010000033.1, on the reverse strand, counting down.
ATTCCTTGATTTTTTATCCTATATACATAACGTTTAATCCATTTTTCTGCTTGATTATAACAAAATTATATATATTTATCACCTTTGTTTTTCAATAATTTCTCTCACTTTTTTTAGGTCTTCAATCGTATCAACGCCAACTTGGGGATCTTTTTTAGCATAGTCAACAGCTATACTCTTGCCATAATAAAGAACACGTAACTGTTCCAAGGATTCAATATTTTCCAAAGCACATGGAGGCATAGAAATATACTCACGAATGAATCCAGCCCTATATGCATAAATACCTATATGACGTGCATGCCCATCTTTTGCAGACATGTTGCCTGCTCTAAAATTATTGCGTTCGTATGGAATAGGAGCTCTACTAAAATAAATAGCTTCCTTATTTGCATTCATTATTACTTTAACGCAATTCATATCAAAAACTTCCTCTCCTTCTATCTTCACACACAATGTGGACATAGGAGCGTTAGTTTCTTCTAATAAACTTGCAACTTGAGTTATGTTTTCAGGGGGAATTAATGGTTCATCACCTTGTACATTTACAATAATTTCATTATCAGCTAGGTTTAATTTATTAACAACTTCTGCAATTCTTTCTGTACCTGAATTATGATCAGCTGAAGTCATACATACTTCTACTGAAATATTCTTACAAACTTGCTCTATTCTTTCATCATCCGTAGCAACTATTACACGACTAGCACCAGATTTTAGAGCTTGTATAGCTACTCGCTCAATCATTGTTTTACCACATATATCCATCAATGGTTTTCCTGGTAATCTTGATGAACTGTATCTTGCTGGTATTATTACAATATATTTCATGAGTTATAATCCTTTGAATTATTTTTATTAGATTTAATTTTTGCAACTAATTTATCTAAATTTATAAAAAAATTATCAGATATTTTTGCTTTTATAGGAACTGCATAAACATTATTGTTTAAATCTTCTCCTATATATTTAACCATATCTTTTTCTGTCATTAATAAGGGGATATCTTTTGAGAAACTATTTAAAATTGATATATCTAAAACGCCATGATCTCCGATTGAAATAGTTTCTTTAACTTTAAATCCTAAATTCATAACCGTTTCATCAAACCTTTTAGGGTCACCAATACCTGCCATAGTGACAACATCTTTATTAGTATCTAAATTTGTATCAATTGGATTATTTATTGAATACGGTTCACCTGGAACTAAAAACATTTGATACTCATTTTCATAAGTTTGATTATTTTTAAGATTTACATCATTTTTAAAATTTTTACTGACCATACCACAGTTATTTATCAATAAATCTGCTGTTTTCAATCTCCATATACCTTCTCTTAAAGGTCCTGCAGGTATTAAAAATCCATTACCAAAACGCCTTTTATTATCAATTACAATAATTTCTATATCTCGATTTAAGGCATAATGTTGCAAACCATCATCTGTTATAATAAGATCCACATCATTTTCAATATGCTTTACAGCTCTGCTCCTAATGGGATCAATAACAACAAGTGCTTTAGTTTTTTTAAATATAAGAAAAGGTTCATCACCAGATTCTAACACTGAACTTTGATCATTTACTATATAGGGAAAACTTTTTGGTGATGATTTATAACCTCTACTAACAACACCTACTCTTAAGTTTTGTTTTTGAAAGTGTTCTACTAAGGATATAACAACTGGTGTTTTACCATTTCCCCCTACTGTAATATTACCCACAACAATTATAGGAACTTTTGACAAATATGATTTTTTTACATTTATTCTAAATAAAAATCTTCTAAAAGATGTTATAAAACCATATATCAAAGATAAAGGTAAAAATAAATAACACCAAAAACTTCCTTTAAACCATATTTTTGTTACAAATTGGTCAATATTCATATTTTTTCCACAGAAGACAAACTTATGTTCAATATACGCCTTTTTATAAATATATAAAATATTATAATACGTCGTTAGTAATTACGCACGAAAATTAACCAAATAGCGATACTATCGCTAAAGATTCATAAACACATATTATAGAATAAATAACACATAAATTTTTATTCAATTTTTTTATACAAAAAGGCTAATTAGGATCTATAAAAACTATAAAATTATATAAATAGTTAATAATTACAATCTCAAGTTTTCCGCTTAATTTAAGAGGATCTTGACTAATCAATCCTAGCGGTTTATGATTTTTTAAAAACTTGCAATTAGGTGTTCTTTAAACATTTCTACTGAACAAAGCCTTTTTTATAGATACTAGCTCTCTTAAGAATAGTAGAAAAATCAACTAAAGAAAAAAGTTTAAAATATAGAATAATTGAATATTTTTTGCTCATTTTGATGTAGAATAACCTCATGTGTTTTGTTTTTTCACTTATATTATACAACAAAACCCACTTTAAAGCTTTATTTTTAATGTTTTTATCAAATATATTATTTTCAAAATTTTCTTTTAAAAGTCAATGCAAGTTTTTTAAAAGAACCTAAGATCGCATAGAATCGAGGTTGGTATGCAGTTTTCCATCTAATTTAAGTGGGAAATTTGAGTTATAGGACTAGATAAATGACAACGATAATAAAAAAATATCACAAACCTCACACCGCTGCTTGTAATAGATGTATTGCAAGAAATCTTTGTATTGCAAACAAATCCCTTGATGAAAACACTATTCAATTAATTGAAAAAATTATCGAGAGAAAACGAACTATTCATAAAGGTGAAATTATCTATAAAGCAGGTGATGAATTTAAAAATTTATATGCTATCAGATCGGGAACTGTAAAGATTTTTTCAATAAATGAACAAGGCGATGAAAAAATTACCAGTTTTCAAATGTCTGGAGATATAATAGGTTTTGATGGTATTGCTAATTATATACATTTATCATTTGCTCAAGCACTTGAAACTATTTCAGTTTGTGAAATACCATTTCATGATTTAAGCAATATAGCTTTACAATCAAGACCTCTCTACTACCATTTAATAAAACTTATGAGTATAGAAATATCAAATAAAAAAAATATTATGATGATAATTTCAACCCAATCTGCGGAACAGAGATTAGCGTCTTTTTTAGTTAATTATTCAAATAACCTTGCTAAAAGAAAGATGGCGCGCCACGAAATAAAATTAACTATGACTAGATATGAAATAGGAAATTACTTATCTTTAACTGTAGAAACCATCAGCAGATTATTAACCAAATTCACCACAAACGGATACATTAACGTCCATAGAAAATATATCTCCATACTTAAGTTGGACCAACTTCGCAACATAATAAAATAATGTATACTTCATAAAAAAACAAACACTATATAAATCTTGCAAAAATACTGTACTTATTTGTAATAATTCACAAAAATGAAATATTTATAAATATTTTGTTAAATATATAGAATGTGTTCAACAAAAATATTCACTAATAAATATATCATATGCCTATATATAAATACTTATGGAGGTACTTATGCGCAAGTATAAAAATGTCCTAGTTATTATAGAACCTGAATTAGAAAGGCAAATAGCACTTGAAAGAGCTATATCAATTTCTAAGTTCTGTCCAGATGTGAAAATAACTGCATTTCTAGCTATTTATGACTTTTCATTAGAAGTAAACTCTGTAATGAGTTTAGCTCAGCAACAAGAAATCAAAAACAATATTGTTGAAAAAAATAAAGAATGGCTAGAGAATGTTTTTAAAGACCTCCAAACACAATACCCAAATATTCATTCAAAAGTAATATGGCACCGAAGCTTAGCTAAAGCTATATTAAAAGAAGCTGAGATAGGAGGATATGATTTAATATTAAAAACAAATAGCGATGAAGGTGTAGAACAAAACTTTATATCTTCTTTGTTATTTACACCTCTTGATAGACAATTACTTAGGAATTCAAATATTCCATTAATTATTGCTAAGGAACATAATTGGGCAGAAAATTCAAATATTTTAGTTGCTATAAATTTTGATGATAATGAAGCTCAATCACAAAGATTAATGAATATAAAACTGTTACGTAATGCTCAGGAACTAGCAACGATTATAAAAGGAAATATCCATCTTATAAATGCTGCAATACCAATTATTCCAACAGCTATTACAGAAGTACCAGGTTTCACTCCTGAAATGTATTCAGCTGCAGTAGAAAAACAAAACCAAGAAAAAATGGAATTATTTGCAAACAAACACAAAATACCATTAAAAAATTGTCATATTGAATCAGGTCATCCTGATATTGTAATCCCAAAACTTGCCAAAGTCTTAGATGCCGAAGCGGTGATCATAGGTAATTTTGCACATAGCAGTTTTGACGTGGCAATGCTAGGCAATACATGTGAAGAAGTTTTGGATCAAATTAACTGTGACCTATTAGTTATCAAAGGTAATTAAGATTATTTAAAAGGAAGTGCCTTTACCTTCATAAATATTTTAATTTTGAAAGATTGGGGCACAATTTTAAATTCTATTTTTTCAACAATTTATTTTTATAAGAAGAAGTTATAATCAAAATTTTGAGATTTTTTTTATAAAATTATGTATTATTAACTTATTATTGAAAATTACTTCGTAATCTCACCTATATTTCCATAATCTAAAAAAAGAATTACTGTAATTTATACCTATAAATAGACATGGAGGTGTACTATTTTAGCTGAAATTTCAAAACTCAAGGTTGCTGCTAATAAATGCAAAAAAGAAGCCTTAAAAGAAGGTTTTTCACATTTAGTTTTACCTGGAGATTTAATAGATATACACAAAATAAGTCCTGAAGCATTGCAAGTTATTAAACGTTTAAATCAAGCTAAATATAAAGCTTATCTTGTTGGTGGTGGTGTTCGAGACTTATTATTAGGAAAAGAACCAAAGGATTTTGACGTTGTTACCAATGCAACACCAGAACAAATAAAAAAAGCTATAAAAAATAGCAGAATTATTGGTAAAAGATTCCGCTTAGTTCATTGTATGTTTAGACATTGCATTATAGAAGTTGCAACTTTTAGATGCTCTCCTTCTAATGATGAATTTTCTAGTTCTGTGAAGTCTCCAGAGGGTATGCTAGTTAGTGATAATCGTTATGGCAATAGTCTAGATGATGATGCAAAACGTAGAGATTACACAATAAATAGTCTGTACTATTCACCATATGAAAGATCTATACATGATTTTCATGGAGGTATTCATGATCTCATAAATGGTCAAATTGATATTATAGGAGACCCTTATGTAAGATTCCAAGAAGATCCTTGTCGTATAATCAGAGCTTTTAGATTTGCTGCTAAACTAGGTTTCACAATTACTAAACATACGGCTGAAGCTATTCCAAAATGTTTAGAATTATTAAAACTTATCAACCATAGTCGCATGTTTGAGGAATTTAACAAATTATTCTTAACAGGACATGGTGCAAAGAGTTTTGAGTTACTTCATAAGAAGAAAATTTTGCAATACTTGTTATTAGAACATGGATCATTAATGCAAACAAACTTTTTTTATGACTTTATTTATCATTCTTTAGAAAACTCCGATAAGCGTTATGCTGAAGGTAAATCAAATATGCCTCATTACCTTTATGCAACAATGCTTTGGCCAATAGTTGAAGAATTATATAAAAAAATGTGTAAGCACGATCGTTTCATGACTTTAGATAATAAAGATATCATGAAAATTGCTGCTCAGAAAATTTTATCAAGACAATGTCAGATAACAAACATTCCTATCAAATTTATTGAAGATATTACTAATATTTGGTTACTACAAATAGATTTAGAAGATGAGTATTTTATTAATAATCCTGAAAAATTAGTTTGGAATGAAATATTCAGGGCGGGATTGGATTTCTTAGGTGCTAGAGGAAACTTCTCTCCAGATCTTAAATATTTATACGATCAATGGTTAGCAAGTTATGAATTCTACGTACCCCCTCATATGCGCAGTAGACGTTTTGTCATACAAGAACAATTAAAACAAAACACTGAAAATACTCGCAAAAATAAAAAGAAAATCAATAAGTTTTCTGTTCTATCTATAAGTTTGGATAAAAAAAAACCAAAAAGAGGAAAAAAAACAATTAGAACCAAACAAACCTCAAGAAATAAGACAGCTTCTTAACCATCAAGATTATTATGATGCAGTAAATAAGTTAGTTTTAAATCAACTAACTTATTTAAAGAATTCAAAAACACTCACCGAAGATATTACAAATCTTGTAATTACAGTATGGCCATATTTTGCAAAAGTGTTCAGTCAAAATTCTAAAAAAAAACAAAATATAAAAATTAATGAAATTACAAATTGTATAGATAGTTTTTATAATACATACATTAAACAAACAAGTATCTCTAAAAATCAACGAATAAAAGATATTATTTATCAAAAGCTTGCGAATATTATATTACTCCAAATAGAATTAGAGGATGAATACAACTTAAATCACCCTCAAACAATAATCAAAAAGAAAAATTTTGACAGTGCTTTAAAACTTTTAAGACACCGCTCCCACACGGAATCTTGGTTAAAACAATATGTAGATCAATGGAAAGAATTAAGCAATGAATTATATTGTAGTATAAAAAATCATCTGCAAAGTCATTTAAAAACAAATAAAAACAACACAGAAAGAAAATTACAAAAAATACATAACAAGAATGTTATAAAACTTTTTAACAACATGTAAATATTAAAGGTTATATATGACAAATAATAATTTATCAGTGAAACATCACGCAGTTATAGGTATTGGATCTAATCTTGATTCACCAGTAGAACAAGTAAAACAAGCATTAATAGATTTAAAAGGACACCATAATATTAAAATTTTAAATACTAGTTCCTTATATTCTAGCAAACCTGTTGGTCCTCAAGATCAACCATATTTTATAAATGCTGTTGTATCAATTGAGACTTTTTTGGATTCTCATGAATTATTAGATTATCTTCAAAGCATTGAACAAAAACATAGAAGAGTCAGAATTCAACATTGGGGACCAAGAACTTTAGATCTTGATATTTTATTTTATGATAATGAAAATATTAATACACCTAGACTTACAGTTCCTCATCCTGAGATTTTAAACAGAGTTTTTGTGGTTATTCCTCTGTTAGAAATTTATCCTGAATACACTTTACCAAATGGAACATTGTTGAAAAATTATATAAAAAATTTACCAAAAGATGATCTTCAACTCTTAGAAAAAATTATATAGGATTTTGTTTTTTAATTTTAATAGATTAGAAATATATTTGTAGTATAATGATTCTGCTTTTAGATTTTTAATTAAAAAATCATAAATAACTTAAATTTCTACAAAGAGAGAATAAGGTTTTAACATGTCTGTTTCTATAGCAACATTACAAAAACATAAAGACGAAAAGAGAAAATTTGCAACAATAACTGCATATGATGCCACATTTGCTAGAATCTTTGATGAAGCAGGAATACCAGCAATTTTAATTGGTGATTCTTTAGGTATGACTGTTCAAGGGCATAATTCAACCCTAAAAGTAACTATCGATGATATGGTATATCACACATCATGTGTTAGTAATGCAACAAACAACAGTCTTATAATAGCAGATATGCCTTTCATGACATATAGTAATACAGATGATGCTTGCCGTAATGCCACAAAATTAATGCAAGCAGGAGCTAATATTGTCAAAATGGAAGGAGGTTCATTTTTAAAAGATACCATAAAAACACTTGTGCGTAATGGCATACCTGTATGTGGACACCTAGGTCTAACACCTCAATCAGTTAATGTATTTGGTGGCTATAAAATACAAGGTAAGAACGAATCAGATGCTGAAAGTTTAGTCAGAGATTGCTTGGAATTAGAACAAGCAGGGATCTCTATGATCGTAATTGAATGTGTACCTAGTGCTCTTGGTACCCGTATTGCAAAAACTCTAAAAATTCCTGTTATAGGAATTGGGGCTGGGGCTGGAACAGATGGTCAAATTCTTGTAATGCATGATGCTTTCGGTTTTACTTGTGGTCATACCCCGAAATTTGCAAAAAACTTTTTATCAGAAACTGGTAATATTACCGATGCTGTAAAATTATATATGAAAGAAGTTGAAGAAGGTATTTACCCTGATGCTCAACATAGTTTTTAAATAACTCAGCTAAATCAAAAGAAGTGAATCATGAAAGTAGTAGATAATATTAGTGACATTCGCCAAATTGTTCTAGGTTTTAAGAAAGAATTAAAGTCAATAGCTTTAGTTCCCACGATGGGAAACTTGCACTGTGGGCATATGGAATTAGTAAAACAAGCTAAGGAAATAGCTGATAAGGTTGTAGTTAGTATCTTTGTTAACCCAATGCAATTTGATCGCACAGAAGATCTAAAAAATTACCCTAGAACATTGGATAAAGATTTAGAATTATTAAAAGAATTTGGTGTTGATGCTGTATTTACACCAAACACTGAAGTAATTTATCCCCAAGGAATTGGCTTGCAATCATATGTAGAAGTTCCTGATTTATGTAATAGCCTTGAAGGTGCTTTAAGACCTGGTCACTTTAGAGGTGTTGCAACAATTGTAAGCAAACTATTTAATATTGTACAACCTGATTATGCTTGTTTCGGTTTAAAAGATTATCAACAAGTAGCCTTAATAAAGGAAATGGTTTTTGATTTAAACTATCAAATAAAGATTATAGAAGTACCTATTGTCCGCTATGAAGATGGTCTAGCTTATTCTTCACGAAATAGTCTTTTAAACCAAGCCGAAAGATCAATAGCACCAAGATTAAGACAGCACATTGTTGCATTAGGTAAAAAATTACAAGAATTAGACAACTTCTCTAATATTCAGGAATTGATTGACGAAACTATCAATAATCTAGACAACAATGGTTTCAAAACTGATGATGTTACAATTGTCGATGCATCAACTTTGAATCCAGAAATATCAAAATCTAAGAAAGTTGTTATTCTTGCAGCTGCTTATTTAGGTAAAGTAAGATTAATAGATAACTTAGTAGTAGAGCATAAATAATCGCAAATAATACAAAATAAATAAAACCGGATTAATATCATCCGGTTTTATAATATCAATAATAATCATAGATTAAAATGAATCTATAAATACTAAAGAAATTTAATTCTTTTTCAAAAAAAAATAACTTTTTAAATGGTAATAAGCTATAATGAGCATGTTTTTTATATTCCATTATATAGATGAGGATAATTTAGCTTAAGCAAGGTGTTTTAAAATGCAGAGAATTTTACTAAGAGGTAAACTCCACCAAGCACGTGTAACCCACTCCGTTTTAAATTATGAAGGTTCATGTGGTATTGATTTAGATCTATTAGATGCTGCAGGCATAGCTGAACATGAACAAATTGATATCTATGTTGTAGAAAACGGAGCTCGCTTTCATACATACGCTATCGCAACAGAAAGAGGTTCTAAAATTATCTCATTAAACGGTGCTGCTGCAAGAATGGCAGCTGTTGGAGATAAAGTAATTATATGTGCATACGGTATTTTTAATGAAAGTGAAGTAAAAGAACATAAACCTTCATTAGTTTACCTAAATGAAAATAATGATATTATTCGTACAAGTAAAGCTATTCCTGTTCAATTGAGCAACGACTAAAAATATCGAGTTGATACTATACTAGAATGAGTAATTCACATGTTGAAATATATATCCATAAACATATAATAATTACTCATTCTCTGCAAAGTTCTATTCAAAATTTCGGAAATAATTTATCATGACAATTAAATTAATTGCTGGATTAGGTAATCCTGGTACAGAATATGAACATTCTAGACATAATATAGGGTTTGATTTATTGTCAGAAATTGCAAATAAATACAAAATTATTCTTCGTAATGATTCTAAATATAATGCAATTATCGGCAAAGGATATATCAAAGACAATGAGATAAAAGTAATTTTTCCACAAACATATATGAATAAAAGTGGAGAAAGTGTTGGTCCATATGCCAATTTTTTTAAATATACGCCTGATGAAATTTTAGTAATCCATGACGAATTAGATTTACCTCCAGGTACTGCAAAATTAAAATTAGGTGGTGGTCATGGTGGGCATAATGGTTTAAAAAGTATTATTGCAAGCCTTGGAAATAATGCTAATTTTCATAGACTAAGAGTTGGAATTGGTAAACCTAATACAAGAGAGGAAATGATAAATTTTGTTTTAGGGAACCCCCCTGTATCGGAAAGAATGCTTATAGAAAAAGCAATGGATGAAGCTTTAGCATGCATTGATCTTATATTTTCACAAAATATTGCTAAAGCGACTAACAGATTAAATAGCTTTAAAGCACAAAACAAAGATTTATAATATTGAGGAGTATAATTCATGGGATTTAATTGCGGTATAGTTGGATTACCAAATGTTGGCAAATCTACTCTTTTCAACGCCCTAACAAAAGCAGGCATTGAAGCTGCTAACTTTCCTTTTTGTACAATTGAACCAAATACTGGAGTTGTACCAGTTCCAGACCCAAGACTACAAAAACTTGCAGATATAGATAAACCTTTAAAAATAGTACCGACAACAATGGAATTTGTTGATATAGCAGGTCTTGTAAAAGGTGCTTCAAATGGTGAAGGTTTGGGTAATAAATTCTTAATGAATATTAAAGAAACTGATGCTATAGCTCATGTAGTACGTTGCTTTGAAGATCCTAATATTATTCACGTTAATGGAAAAATAAACCCTACGGAAGATATCGAAGTAATTAATACAGAACTTGCATTAGCTGATTTGGAAACTTGCGAAAAAGCAATGCATCGTTTTGAAAAGAAAGCAAAAGGTGGAGACAAAGAAGCTATTGCAGCTATGAAAGTTTTAGAAAAATGTCATCCATTATTAAATGACTGTAAAAAACTTTTAGGCCTTGAGCTATCTAAAGAAGAAAGATTAGCTATTAGAGAATGTAACTTTTTAACATTAAAACCAACTATGTATATTGCAAATGTTGCAGAAGATGGCTTTACAAATAATCCATACTTAGATGAAGTAAAATCTATAGCTGATAAAGAAGGATCTGTTGTAGTACCAGTTTGTGCAGCTGTTGAATCAGATCTTGCTTCAATGGATGATGACGAACGCCAAGAATTTATGGAAAGCCTAGGATTTGATGAACCAGGATTAAATCGTGTAATCAGAGCTGGTTACAAACTTTTAAATCTTCATACATACTTTACAGCTGGTGAAAAAGAAGTTAGAGCGTGGACTATACCTGTAGGTGCAACAGCACCACAAGCAGCTGGAAAAATTCATACAGACTTTGAAAAAGGTTTTATACGAGCTCAAACTATAAGCTATGATGATTATATCAAATACCAAGGTGAAACAGGGGCTAAAGAAGCTGGTAGAATGAGAGCTGAAGGCAAAGACTACATCGTTCAGGATGGTGATGTTATAACATTCCTATTTAACGTTAAAAAATAGTTTTAACCTGCCCAAATTTGAGGGTGTAAAATAAAGTATTAATGAGGGGGGATGCGGATGATTTCTTGGACACATTCCTCATCTAAAAATTCCTAAGTCT
>JBJFGR010000032.1:0-19400 GCA_051892875.1 Succinivibrionaceae bacterium | reverse complement strand
ATTACTATGTTATCCTTATATTTAAAACAGTAACAAATTTATAATAAATGTTTATGTCTTTAATTTCAATAGTTTTATGGATTTCATTATGCATTAAAAATATGCTCTTCGTGCATAGTTGTAAAAAAATTAAAATCTATATACCATACCATTTGCAAGATCATATCCCTTACCGTTGTAAGTTTATATTCTTTACTAATTATTCCTGTTACAAAATTTCATAAATCAGAAGCTGTAGCTTCAAATTTTGTTTTTTTGTAAATACTGAATATGGAGAGTTTTCAGTATTTTTTTATTCTGTTTCCTAACATTTTTACCTGTGTCATGTTTGTTCATAATCACTTTTAGTAGTAGCTATCACTTATTAAAAAACAAAACTAAATTAATGTTTAATAAATTTATAATTCAATTTTCAAACGATAAATACTACTTCCTAAAAGTATATTAATATAATGAATTTTATAAAGAAGAAGTATATTAGTCACATAAATATAAAATTACTACTGATAAACCACTCCCATTGATTTTGCCGAAATCATTAAATTATTTAATTGTTCCATTTTATCTTGACACAATTGCAACACCATTTTTCTGCGCAATGTTTTTGCTTCAAGGTAGTCTTTAAGTGATACTTTGCCAAGTTGATATTGAGTTTTATATATTTCTTCAGCTTGTTTATTAAGGGATAATCTTTCCTTATCAGTCAATAAAATCTTTTTATATAATTCAACATTATTTAAACTTTCTTGAACTTCTCCCAGTGCTTTATAATATGTTGTTACAAATTTTAGTTCAGCACTATCTTTATCTAGTTTTGCTATATCTATATCAAGACTTCTCTGATAATAATTAAGGAATGGAAAACTCAACATAGCTCCTAGACTTCCTAGGGGATTATTAAAGAACTTTACAAGAGATGACGAATCTCCAGCATTAATACCTGCTGTTATTTTAAATGTTGGATAAAGTTCAAGCTTACTAACATCTACATTTGCGAGCGCTTTTTTTAGATTTGATTCAGCAGATGACACATCAGGTCTGTATTTTAAAATATCTGCACTGATCCCAGCAGGAATAGTAGGCAGCTTTAATTCTTTTAAAGAATTGGAAGTATCAACCTCTGTATTAGGAACTCTATTTAACAAAGTATTCATTGCTGATATGGAATTCACAAGACCAGTTCTATAATTATGGAGGTTTGTCTCAACTTCTACCATATCTCTTTTGGCTTGGATATATTCAAGTTCTGATACACTACCATTTTCAAAGCGACTTTTTATAATATCAAACGTTTCTTTACTATCACTTAAATTAGCTTCACCTATTCGTACAGCTTCTTTATAGTACACAATCTTCCAATAAATGGTTGCAACTGAACTTGCAACCATTAATCTAGCAGTTTGTGCATCATAAAGAGTGGATTCAGCGGAATAATTACTTACTTTTCTTTCAGCTGAAAGCTTTCCAAAAAGATCTAACTCATAACTTAACCCCAAATTGCTAGAAGAACTTTTTTTTGAAGATTCCCCATTATCAAGACTTTTTGAAACCTTACTGCTTAAATCAGCCGAAAGTGTAGGAATTAAATTTGTAGCCGTTTGATCAGCCTGTAACAAAGCCTTACGAGCATTAATTACAGCTTGTAAATAATCACTATTAGAATTAAAAGCTTCTATAATTAAATTTGTTAATCGTTCATCATCAAAAACTTCCCATATGTTTTGATTTACTGATTTATTATCCGAAGCAACGCCATTCACAAAAGTATAATTATAAAGTTCAGGTCTTTCATAATCACTATGAAGAACTGTACAACCAGTTAATGTTATTGCAGTTAATACTACAGCACATATTTTTTTTAACATAAGAATCACCTTTTATTCTCTTGCTAATGCATCTATTGGATTTAATCTGGCAGCGTTTCTAGCTGGAATATACCCAAAAATTACACCAATAAGTGAAGAACATAAAACCGCCACTATAATTGATACAAGAGAGAATTTCATAGAGATAACAGATACAAACATACTAAATATATACCCTACCCCATATGAACAAATAACACCAATCGCCCCACCAAGCAAACAAACAAGAACAGATTCAATTAAAAATTGTTGCAAAATATCACTCTGTCGAGCCCCTACAGCCATACGAATACCAATTTCTTTAGTACGCTCTGTAACAGAAACCAACATAATATTCATAACACCTATACCACCTACTATTAAAGAAATTACAGCTATGGCACTAATTAGATATGTCATCGTGTCAGTAGTTTTTGTAACAGTTTTTAAGATAGCATCTGAACTATTTGTAAAGAAGTCTTTGATACCATGTCTTGCCTCTAAAATACTTTCTACAGATTCTTGAGCAACAGCATTTGAAAAATTATCTTTTACTTTTAAGGTTATTGAACCTAAATAGTTCTCATGTACCACTCTAGACATCATTGAGGTATAAGGTATATAAACAGCTAAAGTATCTGTATTGCTAAAAGGTGAATTTGAAGTCTGTAAAACCCCAATAACCTGACAAGGTAATTTACCTAATAAAATAACTTTTCCTATAGGGTCCGTATATTTAAAAAAAGTATTTTTTGTGTTCTGATCAATTACTACTACTTGAGCTAACTCCTTAATCTCTTGTTTAGAAAATAATCTACCTGTTTCAATGTTTTCTCCCTTCACTCTAAAATATTCATCTGATACACCGTGAATCTGTACAGTAGCAGATTCATCTCCATACAGACCAATAGCATTACTTTGTCTATCAGGTGTTATACCATCTGTAAACATTTGCTGACCTAAAACAGCCATATCTATTGGTGTCAACGTTTGTATTTTTCCAGATCTTAGATCTCCAAAAGTTTTGCCTGGATATATAGAAATTGTATTAGTACCCATGGAGCTAATATCATCCATAACTTTTTGACTTGCACCTTGCCCTAGAGCTACCACACTAACTACTGCCATAATACCGATAATAATACCAAGCATAGTCAATAAAGTTCTCATTTTATGAGAAACCATTGCTATAAAAGCCATCTTAAATGCTTCTTTAAATCTATCAAAAACAGATCGCAATTGAAGTAAAAAATTAGGATTTAGTTTAATTTTATCTGAATTATCTAATTCAACACGCTCCTGACTAGCTTCTAGATTTTGTTTATCAGCAATGATATTACCATCTCGAATTTCAATTATTCTGCTAGCATGAGCGGCAATACCAGGATCGTGAGTAACAATAATTACTGTATGACCTAAAGAATGTAACTCTTCAAGTATCCCCATAACTTCACAACCACTATTTGTGTCTAAAGCACCTGTTGGTTCATCAGCTAATATAACTTGCCCCCCATTCATTAGAGCTCGAGCAATACTAACACGCTGTTGCTGACCACCTGACAACTCACTTGGCTTATGCTCAGATCTATCAGATAGACCTAATCGAGACAATAGTTCTTTGGACCTTTTTAATCTTTTATCATTTTTTATACCAGCATAAATTGCAGGTATTTCTACATTCCCTATAGCATTTAAATGACCTAATAAATGATAACGCTGAAATATAAAGCCAAAATAATCTCTTCTTAATGCTGCCAATTCATCTGTATCTAATTTATTTGTTGATATTCCATTTACTAAATAATCACCTGTTGTTGCTTTATCTAAACAACCAAGTATATTCATTAAAGTACTTTTTCCAGAACCTGATTGACCAATAATAGCAACCATTTCCCCTGAAAAAATTTTTAAATTTATTCCATGTAAAATTTCAACTTTTTCAGTTCCTAAACAAAAACTTCTAGTTATATTTTTTACTTCAAGCAATGGTTTATCAAAATTTTTGTAGTCCATATATTCTCCTAAAATTAAACTATATGCTATATATACTTATATAGACTACTACATAGGAGGTCTCATTCTGCCAGCACGTGGGTTTTCTAGAGATTTAGCTTCTGCTGATGCCAAGTCATTTCCTACAATAATTAAATCATCTTCTGTTATTCCATCAATAATTTCGTAATTTATATGATCTTTTTTACCAACTGTTACAATTCTGTTTTCTGAAATACCAGGCTCCTTTTCAACTTTTACTTCGTATTGATTAGGACCTACTTTTTTTCGTAGAACTGAAATAGGTAACATTAATACATTCTTGCTTTCACCTAAAATAACAGTTACTTCAGCTGTCATAGAATCTCTTAAAATACCTTCAGGATTAGAAACATCAAATAAAGCTTTATAATAAATGGCTTGAGAACTAGATGTCGATGTTGTTGATGTTGAAGAATCACTATTCGGTGATGGCTCAATTTGTCTTAGTGTTGATTCAAACTTTCGATCAGGTAGACCTAAAATTGTAAAATATGCTCTCATACCCTTTTTTATTTTTACAACATCAGCCTCAGAAATTTCAGCTTCAACTGTCATAGTATCTAATTCTGAAATTTTAACAATAGTTGGTGCAGATTGACTAGACACAACTGTCTGGCCTTCTTCAGTTACTATTGATATAACTACCCCGTCTCTAGGCGCCACAATTTTTGTATAACCTAAATTTGTTTCTGCAGTACTTACATTAATCTTTGCTTTCTCTATTTCAGCTGTACACACTTCGATAGCAGCTTCAGTTTGTTGCAAATTAGCTAAAGCAAGTTCCAAATCTGCATCAGATGTTGCATTTTTTTTACGCATGTTTTTCTGTCGTTCATATTCAGCTTTTTGTTGTAATAGTAAAGATTGTTTCTGTTTTTTATTAGCTTGTGCTATTTTTAATTCGGCTTTTGCTGAAGCTAAATTATTTTCCTGAGTTCTTGGGTCAATTTCTGCTATTAAATCACCTTTTTTTACTCTATCCCCCAATTCTACATAAAGTTTTTGTAACTGACCATTTACCTGAGCACCTACACTAACTTCATTTCTGCCAACTAGCGTTCCTGATGCTAAAACTGTTGATGTTATATCACCTCTAGTAGCTTTAGTTGTCATAAAAGATAAAGGTTTGGATTCAAAAAATTTATATATAGCAAATGTACTAATTGCAACAACAAATAAAACAATAATTATTATTTTTTTCATATTTTATTCCAATAAAAGATTACTATACAGTATGATTGTATTTTTTTTACAATAGTTCAATTTTATTCCAAAAACTCATTTTATGAAAACTTAGGAACACCTTTGTAGAAATTTTTGCTACTTAGACATGTATAGAATACTTGAAAAATCTAATAGGAGTTCTAACCTTTTCTATTTGGTCTATTTATATTGCTATGGGGAAAATTAACCTCATCCTTTTCAACTTTTTTATCTTTTGGTAAATTATTGCGACATTTATTTCCTAATCTGTATTTATAGGGACAGTCATTAACTGCAAAAACATCATTTAAACATATAACATTAATAAAAGAAATAATTAACGCCAATAAAAAAAATTTTTTTATAATCATTTTCAACATTTATAAGTAAGAGGTAAACAACAAAATTCATATAAAAACTTGAATTATTTTAAATTTAAAATAATTTTTTTGAATAAAAAAGGATCTTCTAGTATGTTTGTAAACATCAACATACAAAAAAACAGAGAGATCCTTTGTTCCGAATTGTATATACAAAAAACCTAAAATTCAAGATATTATTAAATCTTCCTCAAAAAAACTTTATCATACTTTAACCTTTATGGTTTTTACCTATACAGAAACAATCACAGAAAAATCAATTTTATTGGTAATAACAATGCAACCAATAATTATTGACTTAAAAAAAGAGCCTAAATTAATTTATCTTCTCCTGGTTTTAGATCTCCCCAATGATTTTCTTTTAATCTCTGTTCTAAATCCTTCAAACCTTTACTTTCTGCAGATTTTACAATCATACGATTCGATTTATCGTATGTAAAATAACTCCATACCCATGAGAAAAATACAAATACTTTATTACGTACACCCAATATAGACATCAAATGCACTCCCATCCATAGGAACCATGCAAAAAAACCAGCAAATTTAAAAGGCTTAATTTCAGCAACCGCTTTATTTTTTCCGATAGTTGCCATGCATCCAAGATCTTTATATCTAAAAGGTACTAACTTTTTATTATCTCTTATAGCAACTAAATTTTTTGCAAGTAAAGCTCCTTGTTGAATTGCTGGTTGAGCCATTTGCGGATGTCCATTTGGATATTTAGGATCGGCATCCAGCATAATAGCAACATCACCTATTGCAAAAATATTGTTCGAACCTTCTACTCTGTTATACTGATCTACTTTTATTCTGTTTCCTCGACCTAAATGTTCGTGACCAATACCTACTACACGATTTGTAGTCACCCCGCCTACCCAAATCAAATTTCTTGTAGGGATTGAAGTGCCGTCATTCATAATTACTTTATTATCCGTATAATCTGTTACAAAAGTATTTAACTTTACTTCAATATTCATTTTCTCTAGAAACTTTAAAGATTTATCAGATGACTTTTGAGACATACCAGCTAATAAACGATCACCACCTTCGATGATATATATATGCATCTTATTGGTATCCATATCTGGATAATCAAGAGGCAATACATATCTTTTCATTTCAGCAATGGCACCTGCTATTTCTACACCAGAAGGACCGCCCCCAACGATAACAACATTTAATAATTCCTGACGTTCCTTTTCTGATGAACAAGTTACCGATCTTTCAAAATGTGATAATAATGTATTACGCATTCCCATTGCTTCTGGAATGGTTTTCATCGGCATTGCATAATGTTCAACATTTTTGTTATTAAAAAAATTAGTTTTTGTTCCATTTGCCAATACTAAATAATCATAATCAATTTTCCCTATTGATGTTTGAATATAATTATCCTTCGCATAAATTGCTCTAAGTTCAGTCATTCGAAAGAAGTAATCTTCTCTATCTTCAAAAATTTTTCTAAAAGGAAAAGATATATCACTTGGATTTAAACCTGCTGTAGCGATTTGATATATAAGAGGCGGAAATTGATGATAGTTATTTTTATCAATTAAAACTACTTGAAAATTAGATTTTTTTAAATCTTGAGCTAATCGTAATCCACCAAAACCACCTCCAATAATTACAACCCTTTTTTTTTCATTACGTTCTATATTAAAACTCATTCACCAACTCCTTTAACATTAAGCATCATGATATGAAATAATAACATATTTTTAACATTTTATTATATTGAAACACGTTTTTTTCTATTAAATATTTTTTTTAAATCCTTTTGATATTATCATCAAAGTTTCATAATAATATAATTGATAATTATAAGTACTATAAGTAACATATATATAATAAAATTTTCATTTGCACGGGAGTTTTCAATCAATATGAGTACATTTAGATTTTATGTTACAAGTGCTACATTTGCTATTTCGTTATCATGCATCTCTAATGTAAGTTGTGCAGATTCAAGTAAGATTGTAATTTGGACTCCTGAAAACAAGCCTTACCAAAGTATATTAGACATTGGAAAACAATTTTATAAAGATACAGGTATTGCTATTGAAGTTGAAAGATATGATGATATTCATTTTAGATTTCAAAAAATGTCTCTTGAAAAAAAAGGACCTGATATATTTTTATGGGCAAATGATCGTTGGGGCGAATGGATTACAAATGGATTAATTGAACCTATATCTCCATCAAAAAAATTTATGAATGAATTTATTACTAAAGGATGGCAGGCTTTTTTATATAATAACAAATATTATGGATATCCTTTAATTCTGGAAAGTCTTTCTTTATTGTGTAACAGTGATCTGGTTGAAGAAGCTCCAAAGACCTATGAATCAATAGTTGTTCTTGACAAAAAAATGAAAGAACAAGGTAAGAGAGGCTTGTTATGGTCGTACGAAGAACCATACCACTCGTATCCATTATTTTCAGCTGTCGGGGCTTATTCATTTAAGGCTACTGATTCTGGTTTTGACAAAAATGATGTAGGTGTTAATGTTGAGGGGGCTGAAAAAGCTCTTAACTTTATAGTAGACATTGTAAAAAATCGTATTTTACCAAGAGGTACTGATATGGGCATTATTGACACTTCTTTCGCAAGAGGAGAAGTTGCCTGTGTAATAAATGGACCTTGGTCATGGAATAAATACGACAAAAAAGGTGTTAATTTTACCATCAACCCACTACCAACTTTTGATGGAAAAAACGCTCGTCCTTTCGTTGGTGTACAAGGTTTTGGTATAAGTTCTTCATCACCTAATAAGGAAAAAGCAACATTATTCCTTGAAAAATATCTACTCACAGAAAATGGTATTAGAAAAATGAATAATGACTTTGCTTTGGGTGCTATTACACATAAAAAATTAATAAAAGAATTTGAAAATAACCCTGTTCAAGGTAAACGCATTTCTGTTACTATTTTAAATGCTCAGAATGGTGATATTATGCCTAATATTCCAGAAATGACAAGATTTTGGACATTTTTCAGCAGTGCAATAAGGGATAGCACAAAAGGAAGAACAACTCCTAAAAAAGCATTGGAAACAGCTGAAAGAAGAATCAAACAATAATTCAAACTATTCTTAAAAATATCCCGTTATCGAATTCTAATCAATAACGGGATTTCTTATAACTACAATAAAATAATTAACTTTAGAGATTATCTCTAACTTTTATATATATTGGTTTAGTTTTTTGATAAATCACTTTTTTGGTTTCAGAAAAACTTATTGTTAAGGTAACAAAATAATACCCACTTCTTGAGTAATTATGTGTTACTGCATTATTATTTTTTTCATCTATTAAGTATGATTTCAATGCAGATGTTTCATTATCACCAAAATCAAACTGATACACTAAATGACCACTTTTTACACCTTCTGGATACATACTTGTGACTAAACATTCTGTATTTTTTGTTGCCAATTTAAATGCTGGATAACATATGAACCCAGGCTCATAAAATGAGAATTTATTATATAAATCATTATGATATATATATTCATTTTTGAAAAATTCCCCATAAGAGTTTATGGCATAAAATTCCACATAATAATCTTGTAATTCGTAATGAGGTGGTATATTAAAAATACATGAGGAACTATTATATTTGCTATCATAAAATGAAAAGTCAACTATATTGTTATTTTCATCTTTTAATAACCACAAACAACGTTCTATAAGAGAGGTATTAGGTATAGGTTTAAGAGTTATACCATATGACTGATATACCAAAGAAGTTGATGATGTATTAGCAGATTGTATTATTTCATATTCATCTTCAATAAACTCTGTTGTATCCCCTATAATCACGGTTTCTGTTTTTGACTCTGAAAAACCAGCTCCATTTGAAGCAGTAATTTTTACATTATACGTTCCACTTTCTGGTACTTTTAACAAATATGGCTCATCATATGTAAATTTATGAATTTCACCATCACCTATATCGATACTATATTCTAACTTTTTATCGTCATAATTATATAGATTTGAACATTTTAAAGGATCCCAATCAACAATTTTTACAGCAATGTATTTATCAATTGCAAATAATGTATATTTTGGACCTAACTGCGAATATAACTTATCAGTACAAGTAGTTGCTAAAAAAGAAATATCTTTATATACCGCAACTTTCTGCTTTTTATTAAACGTATATTCTCCATCAAAAACATTTAAACCTACTGTATATATTCCAGGAGTTGTATACAAAAAGTTGGTAAATTTTTCATCTGAAGTTTTATTCTTAACATCCCCAAAAAACCAAGTATAAGACAAATTATCTTCATTTTCATTAATACCACTATTACTTAATGAAACATTTAAAAAATCAATATCTGCTTTGATATCTATATTCGGTTCTGAGATATCTTCATAATTAATAGTACATTTTGGAGATTTTATTCCATATACATCATACAAAACATTAGCTACTATAACATCTTCTTCATCATTAAAAACAGTAAGAAAATAATAACTGCTATTACTTAATCTTTTTATAATATTTAAGAATTTTCTATCATCAAATCTTTCATCAAAATCACTAGCTACTGTCGGAAGTATATTCGTTGATTCAATAACCTTATTTAATATAATTTTACATTTATTATTAGAGTTTACAAAATCTAATGCTCCACATTTTGAATTTGTGACACCATCATATAAATCTCTATAAGAAACCCTATAAATATCAAATAAAGAACCATATTTACTTTCATAATCAGGATTATCACGTCTAGTTGATAGCATTCTGTATGCAAAAGTAGTTAGATAATCTACATATAAAATTGGGATCCCATTTTCATCAACCGCAGGATCACCTTCATATGTTTTTATATACTCAGGTGTTGAATAAACATATAAAAAAACATCATTTTCAGATGGTTTAAATTCACCATCCGAAAGCTTTAAAGTTTCATTTGCTCTTATAGTAACAAAAAATCCTAACTCATCATAATTTGCTATTTTATCTGCGTCGTAATTAAAAATAACATAGCCCTCATCATTTGTGATTTCAGAATACTCATCTTCTTCATCACATTTATAGTCAAGGTTTAAATCCATACACACTAAAGCATTTTTATAAACCATGTTTTTTAATTCAACACGTAATTGTAAATAATTAATTTTATCTTCAGTAGATTCACTTTCTTCAGTAAATTCACTTTCTTCGGTAATATTTTCAGAAGAACCTTGTTCATTACTGCCGTTTTCTAAAGGCTCTGTTTGATCTTTATGCGTTTCTAAAGAATTATCCATTTGCGATTCATCTATTGAATCTTTTTCTTTATTCTCTTCTATTTCTGTTATATCATTATCAACAATTGTTTCTTCTTTTTTATTACTCTCGTCAATTTTTGAATCATTATCAGTTGGTTTTGAAATATTTTCCAAATCCTCTGGTTCATTGGGTTTTAAATTACCACTATTATCAACGATAATCACACCATTATTATCTCCATTAATTGGTCCCAAGTTTGCACCTTCTTTTTTCTCTTCTTCTTGATTTAAAATCTCTTTGATTTCATCAGGTATTGGCTTGTAATTATTTTCTTCCAAAGAAATATCTAGATCTTCATCAATGAAAGTTGGTTCATCATTATTGCTATCAGATACATCTGTATACGCATCTTCAAACTCTGATTTTTTACTATTATCACTACCACCACAAGCGGTTAAACTGAATAAAGAAAGTGTTAACAAAACACAAAAAAATCCTTTATAGGACATAGAAAATTCCCTCTTATTGGCTAATAAAAAAAAGATTTAAACATATATTTTTGTTATTTTAGTATTATTATTTTTACTTTTTTATTTATTTAATATTTAGAATTATACTTTAAGTAATAAAAAAAACAAATAAAAATTTGATAATCATCACATTTTTTATATTTTTATTACAAAAAAACTTTATTAAGATTGTTTTAATTTAATTAAATATTTGATCGTTGTTGAAAATTTATTTAAATTTTTATCTTGAGGTTTGATAATATAATTATTAACTTATATCATATAAGGGATAGAGGGATATTTATTTGGTGATATTATGACATACGGTATTGATCTTCTTAATGCATGTATACTTCCTTTTTATGACACTGTTGCACGCTTAGATATTAATAATAGAACTATTACTTACTATAAAAGTAGGATCAATTACGAATTAAATGTTCCGTATAAACTAGAATACCAAATTGAAAAAATTCTAAAAAATATGGATCCTAAGTGTTATTTTAGAACTTATTTACAAAATTTACTGGATTCAAACAACATTGTAGATGAATACTTAAAAAAATCACATCGTATTGCTTTTAGTTATAAATCTTCAAATAATGAAAGCAAAGAAAAATGGATTTCATTGGAATTTGTTAAAGATATTGATTATAACAAAATTAATAATTCATTACTTATATTAGATAAAGAAGTTTCTAATCCCTACGTTTGTTCTATTTTTGAGAAAAACCAAAACATAAACTTATATTATGATGTTCTCTCTGACACTGTAGCAGCAAATAAAAATTACATTGATACATTATTGGCAAACACAGAGATTAAAAAGAATTACGGCATGATTTATTGCCATATTAATGGTTTAGAAAAAATAAATAAAAAATATGGTTACCACATTGGTAATGAGGTTATAAAAAATCTAGCCAATAATTTAAATCAACACTTTTCAAAACACGAAATCTATAAAATCAGTGGTGATGAGTTTTTTGTATTAGCTAATGGATTAACTGAATTAGAATTCTCCGAGAAAATTCATGATCTTATGAAGATCTACTATAACCAAAACATACAAGTTACCATCGTAGGTAGTCATCACCCCGAAGCTCAACCATTCAATATTGTCTTTAAAGAAGTATTAGAAGCTTCAAAGAGTTCTCTAATATCAGATAAAGCATTTTTAATAAACAACCAAAAAATCACAGACAGTTTTGTTGTGAACGGAAAAGAAGTTGTTCAATCATATTTTGCAAATATATTCAATCATGTTGAAGATAATACTGAAGTAAATACTATTGATGAAATATTCAGTAAAATATTTGATGTATTTGCAGCTAGTAACCACAAAAATTTCTTTTATATAATGGATATGAAATCCAGTTTAATAATGTGGTCTCAAGAAGCAATTGAAAAATTGGGGTTAAGAAAAAAAATTTCCACTTTTAAAGATTGTGGATACACGGAATTAATACACCCAAATGATCGAGATTTATTTATTGAAGATATTTCTGAAATTATAAATGGTCAAAAAGACTACCACTGTCTTCAATATAGAATAAAATCCACAACTGGTGAATATATACTAGTAACTTGTAGAGGATGGGTAATAAGAACTTCTAATGGAGAACCATTATATTTTGCGGGGTCAGTTGAAAACCAAGATAGCCAAGATGAAGTTGATGATGAAACCAACATTTTTAATTTACATAAATATAAAGATGTACTGAGAACTTTTATATCTAAAAAACAAAATTTTGGTACCATGCGTATTAGCTTAGACAATCTTTTAAAATTAAACATAATGTATGGTTTTGAGTATAGCTCTAAACTTTTAAGAGGTTTTATACAAGAAATAAAAGAAGCTCTAGGAACTGAAAACTACATGTTTTTTAGAGTAGATGGCTATTGCATAACTATTATCTCCACCAATACTAATCGTCAGCATTGGATAGATATCTTTAACAAAATTCGTCAAATATCTCGTTCAGGAATAAAACTTGATGCCGATTTAATGCAATTAAAGACTTCTTACTCATGTGTTATTGCTGATAATGATAATTACGATAGTGTCTCAAAAATTAGAGGGGCTTTGATTTATGCTCAAGAAATGTCTGCAACAAAGAAACATGGTGATTTAGTATTCTTTAATGATATATTTAATAACAGAGGTGAAATAAAGTTAGATGTAATCGGTGTTATTCATCAATGTATTAATAATCATTGTGAAGGTTTTTATTTATGTTATCAGCCTGTTGTTTCAGTTGAAACTAATAAGATAGTTGGTGCTGAATCCTTAATTCGTTGGAAACACCCAAAATTCGGCATAATACCTCCTAATCAGTTTATACCATGGTTAGAAGACGACCCTTGTTTCTACACCATAGGCTTGTGGATCATTAAGCAATCAATAACTGACGCTTTAAATTTTAAAAAACTAGTACCTAATTTCTTCATAAATATCAATATAACAGCACCTCAACTAGAAAATCCTAATTTCAGGTACGATGTTATTCAAATAATATCAGATCTAAAATATCCAACAAAAGATTTGGTTTTTGAGTTAACAGAACGCTGTCATAATATGGACTATAACTATTTAAAAGAAATCATGAATTTCTTTAGATCTAGGGGAATTAAGATAGCATTGGATGATTTTGGTACAGGTAGTTCATCTATGCAAGTTCTATCGCAACTTCCAATTGATGAAATAAAAATTGATATGTCTTTTATAAAAGATATTAAAAACAAAGTTGAAAATCAAAATATCGTTAAATTTACAACCGATTACGCTCAAAAGATGGGACAAATTACTTGTATTGAAGGAGTAGAGGATAAAGATATTGCCGAATATCTAAAGCATTTTGGTTCTACTTTCTACCAAGGCTATTTTTATTCAAAACCTGTAGAATATGATGAATTTACCCGTATTCTTCACGAAATCAACAAAGTTTAGTTTGAAACTTAGTACTTAGAAGTTAATGAAATAAAAATGGCGTCCTAGACGAGATTCGAACTCGTGACCACTGCTTTCGGAGAGCAGTACTCTATCCACTGAGCTACTAGGACTTATTATAATTGCATTCTAAATAATATAACATATTATATAAAATGCAATTTTTATTGTTTTATAATTTTTTATATATAATTATAAAAGTTTTGCTCTTTGTTCTTCAGGAGTTAATTGACTTAAATAAGAAGGAGCTATATCAAAAACTGTTTTACAACCAGAAACACCTTCCTGGTTTAATCTATATGCAGCTCGAGCATATGCAACTAAAACACTTGAAGTAAACTCAGGATTTGAATCAAGCTTTAAGCTATATTCAATAACATGCTTATTCTCTTTATTTTCACCAGTTACACCTGTGCGGAACACAAATCCACCATGAGCAATACCACTATGATTTTTTAAGAACTCATCTTCAGAAATAAAATTAACTGTAGTATTGTAATCAGCGAAATAGTTTGGCATTTCTTTTATTTGTTTTTCAATGTCTTCTTTAGATACACCAGAAGCTTCATCATGAACAACATAACAAACACGTTGATGTTTTTCACGAGTTGATAAAGATGGGTTAGTTCCAGATCTCACAGCATCTAATGCTTCATCTATAGGCACTGTATATTGCTTTGCATTCTTTACACCCTTAATTCTTCTAATAGCATCTGAGTGTCCTTGACTTACACCAGGCCCCCAAAAAGTATAATCATTACCTTCTGGTAAAATAGCATTTGCAATTAAACGATTTAAAGAAAACATTCCAGGATCCCAACCAATAGAAATCACACCAATCTTGCCACTCTTTTTAGCTACAGCATCTACATTTGCAAAATGTTGAGGAATTTTTGCATGAGTATCGAAACTATCAACTACATTAAATAATTCAGCATATTTAGGAGTTTGAACAGGTAAATCAGTAGCACTACCACCACATAAAATCATAACATCAATCTTGTCCTTCCATGATTCAACATCATCTACTGAACATACAGGGACACCTTTAGTGTGAATTGTTAATGTTTGTGGATCTCTTCTTGTAAATACAGCTACTAATTCTAAATCAGAATTTTGTCTAATAGCATTTTCAATACCACGACCTAAATTACCATATCCTAAAATACCTATTTTAATGGTCATAATTATTTGCTCCGATAAGTTTTACACATAAATATTGATATATTTTTGGTTTCATTTTAATAATGATTATTATTAACGAATCATTATGGTATATTCATTATTTTAATTTTGCAAGATTTTTCTATTTATTTGGGGATTTTAGCATTTTATACGATTCGTTTTGATATATCATTTCTCCTATATGGGCAAAAGCTAAAGCTATTTTCTCTAATTTTTTATCAGAGCTTCCATGTGCCTTTATCGAATTATCAATATATTTGCGTTCATTAAATGAATATGTTTTATGAATATACCTCGACTCACTTTCTGGTTGGATTATTACGACATTACCATCATTTTTTAAAAAACCGAATACATAGTTATATTGTAAAACTATACCATCTCTATTGTAATTTGCTTTATTTAAATCAACTCCTAAACATGGTATAAAAGTATCTATACCAACAATAGATAACAATGTTGGAACTATATCTAACTGACTCGCTAATCTAAACTCTTTTTTTGGGGTTATATCTTTACCTAAAATAAGAGCTGGTATATGAAAATTATCTATTGGTAGTAATTGGTCAGCACTCGTTCTATCATTATGATCGGAGATAATCAAAAATATCGTATTATCCCAATAATTAGATTTTTTAGCTTTTTCAAAAAAATACCCTAATGCATAATCTGCAAACTGAACACCTCTTGTATTTGTTTTTGGTGGATCTATATATAATAAATCAGGTAGTTCAGGAACGTCGTATGGTGTATGATTACTTGAAGAAAAAATCAGTGAATAAAAAGGCTTATTATTCCGTTGATGTTTAGTAAAGTACTCATGTGCCTTATCAAATAAATCAATATCTGAAGCACCCCATGACTGCCAATACTTAGGATCTTTATAATCTTTTTCATCAATAATAGTCTTATAACCATTACCTAAAAAAAATGTTGACATATTATCAAAGTGTTTCTCACCACCATATATAAAACTCGTATCATAATTCATACCACTAAATACTTGAGCGATATTAAAAAGACCTTGTTGCCCCTTTTCTCTTTTTACCACTGCCGTGTTAATAGTTGGCGGAAAACAACTAGTTGTTGCTTCAATACCTCTAACAGATCTAATACCTGTTGAAAACATATTATAAAAACCATAACCCTCTTCATATAATTTATTTAAATTAGGTGTTAACCTAATATTTGCAGAACTATCGATGGCATTTACAAATTTTCCACTTAAACTCTCTTCCAAAATTATTACAATATTCTTATTTGTATTGATACTAGATACTGGTTCTGTTTTATGCCATAAAGTATCCTTTGGCAAATTTAAACTAGTTGCAACAGTATCAAAAGCTTCATCTTTATTTATACTAGGATAAATATTATAAGATTTTGTATCTAACAATTTTTTAACAGAATAAACAACGGAATATGTAGAATTTATAGGTAATTCATTTAACAATTGCTTCTCTGAAAAGGCTACCATTGATGGATTAAATGGTCTATGCTCAAAACTTGAACGAGCTCCTATAAAAACAAGAGTGCTCCAAATAAGAAATAATACCACCCTACTAAGAAAAGAAAAATGCACAGATTCGGGAATTACAAAAACAGAAGACCTCCAAAACTTTATAATCGAAAAAATCAATCCAAAAAAAATAAAAGGTAAAAATACAAAAGATATCAGATGAGATTCATAGAGCATTGACAAGACTTGTTTTGGATAAAGTAGAAATTCATAAAATAATCTATTAGGTCTAAATCCGTACTCCTCAACAAAATTAGGAGTTAACAATTCCATTGAAATGGCTATAAAAGCATAAATACTTACAAGAGTATGATGAATAACATTCCAAATAGTTCCAATGTATCTGATATTACTAAACAAAATATTAAAAGCCATCAAAGGTCCAAAAAACCAGCATGCTGTTAATATATCTACTCTAACACCTTGAAGTATAATATAGAAAAAATCAGGATTTGTAATTAAAAAACCATCAAAATAATTATTATAAATTATACATAAAACTAATCTACTTAGTAGTTGAATAACCAATATAATAAAAAGTAAAAAAAGATCTTTCTTTAATAATTTATATACTTTCATACAAATATGTACAGATAATTTTATAACAAATAAGGACGAAACTATTATATATTTTACTATATTTACAAACGTTTTAATATAAAATTAAAGTAAAATAGAGCTAAGAAAGCTGAGTTAGCACAAAATATGGATCACAAAAAAAATAATAAATTAGAGTTTTTTTCCATATAGATCTAAAATTTTACAAATATTAATTTGATGATTAAAAACATTAAGCAATAATTATAAAAAAAGTAAGTTATAAAATGTATATTTATCTTGCTATTCATTCAAAATATACAAAAGGAAAAAAATATTTTGTAATAATAGAAATAGATCATATATCACAAAAGAGTATTGCTACAAATGATAAATATTGCAAAAAAATTAGAAATTGTCTCATATAAAGAGGAACAATCTAAATTGGAGAAGATTGAAAGAGTTACTTATCTTTGTTCTTTTAATAAGGTTAAGTTTGTTGATGACAACAATGTTATTATAGATGACAAATATTCAATAGTAAAAGTTGAAGGGGACAATACTCACTACATACTAAAGAATTTAAATAATTTTTGGCATGACTATTTACGATTTTCGACGATTTTTGATAAAGCTGAATTAAAATTTATAGATGATAACAAACTTTATAATATTAGGATTATAGAGTTTATTATCTACTTTAAAAATATTCCTCTTGGCAATCTTGCTGTAAAACTTGCTTTTGAAAATAATGCTCATGATATTTCAAAAAATTTTGCAAAATTTTTAGGATGTAATGCAAATGAAATATCTAAGCTTGATGAATGGAACTAATTTCAATAAAACTTTGTAAAAAAATAGTAATCTCTCACGTTTTTTATACCACTGTCAATTTTCAAAACAAAAAAAATAGAATATAAAATATTTTGTGGTACTATATTAATGTATATGCTAGCATATTATGGAGGAAAAAATGGATGCATCTGTAATCAATAGCGATAGCTATGGCATGGAATCATTGCAAATTGCAGTAGCAAAAAAAAGTAGCGATCAAAAAGCTAATATGGCTTTACAACTTGTTCAAGATACAGTACAAGCCAATCAACAAGTATCAGCTACTGCTCGTGTACATCCTAATAGCGCTGGTGCAAATCCAGGGGATAGATTAGGTCAGAATATTAATATTGCTGTATAACGTAATTTAACAAATATAATTGTGTAAGTAGAGACCATTGGTCTCTTTTTTTTAGGAAATTACTTCTTATGACTCCTGCTACAAAATTTTTAGATAAAGAAAAAATAAAATATGAAATTTACCAATATGAATGTACAGTGCATCATGATTTTGGACATATTGCAGCTACTGAATTAAAAAGACCCCAGGAAGAAGTCTTTAAAACACTTCTCATTCACCATGAAAAAACATATGTAACAGCGGTAATACCTGTAAATTGTAACTTGAATCTTAAACAAGCTGCAAAACTCGTAGGATTAAAAAATGTTGAAATGGTAAAACCTTCAGATGCAGAAAGGTTAACAGGATATGTTTGTGGTGGAATTAGTCCATTTGGACAGAAAAAAAGAACTATTACTATCGTATCAGATACAGTAAATAATCTTTCTGAAATGCTAGTAAGTGGTGGCAAAAGAGGTTTATCTGTAGGCCTTGCCCCATCAGACTTAGTTAAAGTTTTAAATGCAAAAGTTGGAGCAATAACAGACCTTCAGTAACTATATAGACATCCAACTTAAATTAGAGAGAAGATAACTTACCAACCAAGATCCTATTCGTTATTAGGTACTTTTTGAAAATTTGTGGTGACTTTATTTTTTTAGAATAATTATTTTTGATATAAAACTTAAAAATAAAGCTTTAAACTGTATTTTGGGTATAAAATTAGATGCCCAAAACAAATTAACTCCACAACTATGCACAAAAATTCTTATAAATTTGTTTTAAATATAAGGATAACATAGTAATGAAAGAAATAAGTGTAGGCAGAGAA